>NZ_JAIMBZ010000039.1:0-28947 GCF_025499445.1 Acidiphilium sp. AL | reverse complement strand
CGGCCTGAACGCCACCTCGCAACATCAATGACCACGCTCAGAACAACAATCGCCCGCACCCTCGCCAGAACCCTGCCTAGATGCCCGTGTTGCCAACGACAAATCGAGAATGCTCGATTTATGACACAGTAAGACTAGCGAGCTGTTGAAGAAGTCGGTGTCGCTTCCTATGTGCTCGGACCTGGGTCGCTGATGCGCGATAGTCGTCGCCACCCTCCGGCCCTTTATGGCTTGACCAGGCCAGTTAGCTTCGAGTGAATTTGAGACCGTAAAGCTTCCGCAGAACGCTTTCTACCACCGTTCGGAAATCCGCCAACTCATTATCGCTCACGCCCGCCGTCGCCCGCTGGTGGATGAGTTTGTTCCGCATGTCACTGTAATGCCCGATCTTCTTCCATAAATCCGGATTCAAAGTTACGTATTTCTGTACTTCTTGATGAACGGTGTGTCTGGTCTTGAAGGTCGTGAGGAGCTGAGCATCGGTGTAATAGGTTCCTGAATCCCGGACCAGGAACTCTTTGAAGGCTATCTCAATTGTGCTGTCTAGGACGATCAGGGCGATGCGGTTGCGCTGCTCCAATCCTTGCTTAGCAATCAAATCAGCGGCGATGACACCTTCATAGAGGCCCTTCACCCAAGGCTTTTTCTTGGCGACGCTCTTGTTGGATTCGGTGATTACGTCTCCGTATCGCGGCCGGGATTTTGGCATTGGAGGTAGATAGGATTTTTTTGCGCTGGGGAAGTCCTCTACCGGCACATCAACGATTGTCCCATCGGTGTAGGCAAACACCTTGTCCGGCCAATCGCCCATCCAGATGCGCGATAGCGCTGCGTAATCTTTTACCACCTCCATCAGCCAAGCATGTAGTGCCTGAAACACCTCATGCTTGGCGCTGATGTCTGACTTGCTGCTGTTCCAGGGCATCGAACGGGCATCGCCGTTCAGCGAGACAATCACCTTCGCGAGTGAGATTTTTGGGTGAGGAAGACCTGCATAGCCCTTCATGAAACCCACGTCGAAAGTCTTGAGGGCGCGAGCTACAAGCCGCTCGTTACAGTAGAAATAGACGCCATACTCGCCCGCCGCCGGGCTGGACTCGTCGCTCAGGCCTGCGATCGCCTCAACGCGCACATCCCGCCCATCGTCGGCCTTCACGGTGCCCGTGTAGCGCCGCGGTTCATAACTGGGCGGATACGCCCAATTGTCGAAGAATACCGGCTTTAGCGGCACGCCGTTCAGCACGATTGACACCAGCGGATTGGTGAGAAACTTTGCGTATGTGGCGCTCAGATGATCACGAAGATGCTCCGTGGCGTCTTCTGTGATGGAAAGCCGCAGGCGTTGCAGATCGACAAGAGTCGTACCCGCCGCCACGTCGTCTACTTCGTAGAGCGGCAGTTCCCAACTCTCGTCCTCAAGCCATTTGTCGTCGAAATCTACTTGGTGCGCCTTGGCCTTGCCGTGGCGAGTAGCGATGCGTATGTCCTGCGCGAGAGCCACAACCGCTCGCTTTGTACCCACGCCGAAGATCCCGATCGTCTCATCTGTCGGCGCGGAGCCCGTCTGTCCAGGGCCGACAATATAGCTCAACTCGCTTTTCGGCAGGCCGCCCGCATTGTCTTCGACGCATATCCGCTGTTGTGCTTCATCAAGGGTGAGATTGATTGAGATGGGAGAAGACCGGCCTCGGCGGACCCATACGTCAAGGCCATTATCGACCAGCTCGCAAATCGACCTGTTCAGATCGTAATCGGCAATGATCGACAGAAATAGGCGCTTCGATGGCGTTGCTTGGAGTGTCCCTACCTGTGTTTTCACGATCACCTCTCCCGCTTCACACAGCCTAAATCAAAAATTCGTCCCTAATGATTGACTTTCTCCTACGATATAGCAAATATTGCAAATATGACAAATGCACAAGCCGTAGCCGCCACACTCCGCGCCATCAGGGCAAAGCTGGACCTCACCCAGGAACAGCTTGCCGAGCGATTGGGGGTGTCGTTTGCGACCGTCAATCGCTGGGAGGGGGGCTCCAACATGCCGCAAAAGGCGGCTCGTGAGGTCATCACTGCCCTGGCCGAGGAGGCGGGAGTGGCCACAGTCGAAGATGCCACTGAGTCGCCAGAATCTGCAGCCAACGTCACGCGGCGACGGCGCGGTGCGGTGGCGGCCCCGACCACTAAGCCTATGGAGCAGATGCTTTGGGACGCCGCCTGCTCTATCCGGGGCGAGAAGGATGCGGCCAAGTTCAAGGACTATCTGCTGCCGCTCCTGTTCCTGAAGCGCCTGTCGGACGTGTTCGACGACGAGATCACGCGGCTTGCCGAGGAATATGGCGACCGGGAAACTGCGCTCGAAATCGCCGAGACCGACCATTCCTTACTGCGCTTCTATCTGCCGCCGGAAGCACGTTGGGGCGTAATCAGCGGCCGGGAGAGCAACGAGTGGCCGCTCGACGACAGGGGGGAAAGTACGAAGCCAAAAGACATCGGCGAGCATTTAACCAAGGCGGTGCGCGCCGTCGTGAAGCAGAACCCTCCACTGTCGGGTGTTATCGATGTGGTCGATTTCGCCGCCGAGCGAAACGGCGAGCGCGATGTCAACCCGGCCAAGCTGCGCGGCGTCATCGAGACGTTTTCGGATTCGCGCTATCGGCTCGGCCTTTCCGACGTGCAGCCGGACTTCCTTGGCCGTGCCTATGAATATCTGCTGCGGAAATTCGCGGAAGGCTCAGGCCAAAGCGCGGGCGAGTTCTTCACGCCGACCGAGGTCGGCTTTCTCATGGCGCACATCATGCGCCCTCGTCCGGGCGAGGATTGCCACGACTACGCCTGCGGCTCTGCCGGTCTGCTGGTGAAGTTGCAACTGGTCGCCCGTGAACTCGATCCAACCAGCAAGGTACCGCTCAAGCTGACCGGCCAAGAGCTTCAGGCGGAGAGCTACGCGGTCGCGCAAATGAACGGCATCATCCACGACATGGAGATCGAGATCGCGCGCGGCGATACGATGATTAACCCGAAGTTCCGCACGACGGATGGCAAGGTGAAGACACACGACATCGTCATCGCCAATCCGATGTGGAACCAGCCCTTTAACCCGGACGTGTTCGCCAACGACCCATTCGACCGCTTCCGCACGTCGGGTGGCATTACAACCGGCAAGGGCGATTGGGCCTGGCTCCAGCACACGCTCGCTTGCCTTAACGAGCACGGCCGTGCCGCTGTGGTGCTCGACACCGGCGCGGTGACGCGCGGCTCAGGCTCGAAGAACGAGGACAAGGAGCGCAATATCCGCAAATGGTTTGTCGATCGCGATCTGATCGACGGCGTGATCTTATTACCTGACAACCTTTTCTACAACACCAGCGCCGCCGGCGTGATCGTGGTGCTCAGCAAACGCAAGTCAGCCGCGCGCAAGGACAAGATCGTTCTTCTCAATGCCAGCAGGCGCCTGAAGAAGGGTAAGCCCAAGAACTACATTCCCGAGGAGGATATTCGGCCGCTCGCCATCGCTTTCCTCAAGGGTGAGCCGGTCGAGGGCGAGATCGCTATTGTCACGACGGAGCAAGCTGAGAAGGCTGACTATAATCTCAGTCCGAGCAAGTGGGTTGGACAGGCGGACGCGGTCAATCAAAGGCCGATAAAAGAGATTATGGCTGAACTGCTCGCTCTCGATGAACAGGCGCGAAACATCGATTCCTCGCTCGCGAAAATGCTGGTGCGGCTATGATCAATGGAGCATGGCCACTTCGTCCCCTTGGCGAGCTTTTCGAGATCGGGGCGGGCAAGACTATGTCTGTTGCCGCTCGGACTGGCGATGACAAAACGCCATTTCTGCGCACATCGAATGTCCTGTGGGACGAAATTGACCTGACCGCCGTGGACGAGATGGCTATCCCTGCGCATGAGCGTCAGGAGAAGCTGCTGGCGCCTGGCGACCTTTTGGTTTGCGAGGGCGGCGAGATCGGGCGGGCAGCGATCTGGAACGGCGAAGTCAAAACTATGTCGTTCCAGAACCACCTGCACCGGCTGCGCTCGATTGCTGATAATGTGGAACCGCGCTTCTACGTCTACTTTCTGCAATCAGGCTTCACACAGCTTGGCATCTTCGAGGGAGCGGGAAACAAGACTACGATTCCCAATCTGTCGCGCAACCGGCTTGCCGCCCTGGACGTGCCGCATCCGGCAATCGATGAGCAGCAGGACATCGTTTGTGCTCTCGCTCGTGTGCGCGAGGCAATTAAGATTCATGATCGATGCCTTGCTTCAGCCCAAGACCTCAAGCGCGCGAGGATGCGGACGCTGTTTACGCGAGGGCTTCGCGATGAGCCGCAGAAGGAAACCGAAATCGGTCCAGTGCCGAAGAGTTGGGATGTTGCAGCAATTGGCGACGTGGCTCGCAATACCCAATATGGCTTGTCAGTCCGCGGCCAGGAATCCGGTGCCTATCCGATCCTGCGAATGAACTGCCAAGAGGACGGCGCGGTCCACTATCGGAACTTGCAATTCGTCGATCTTGACTCGGAAACGTATGAAGTATTCCGGCTTAAGCCCGGCGATCTGCTGTTCAATCGCACAAACAGCATCGAGCTAGTGGGCCGAATGGCAATTGTCGAAGACGACAGGCCTGCTGTGTTCGCATCTTATCTAGTGCGCTTGACCGTCGATCAAGAACGGTGCCTTCCGCCCTTCCTCAACTACTTCATGAACTGGCCGGCAACCCAGGACGAAATCAAAAAATTGGCGAGCCGAGCCGTTGGTCAAGCCAACATCAATGCAAGCAAGCTCCGCACCGTCTTGTTTCCACTTCCTCCTACCGTCGATGAACAGCGAGAAATCATTGCCGTCCTTGACGCCATCGACAGTAAGATCGGCCTTCACAAGCGCAAGCGCGCGGTGCTCGACGAGCTTTTCAAATCGCTCCTGCACAAGCTGATGACCGGTGAGATCCGCGTCGGCGACCTCGACCTGTCCGTGCTGGATTTCTCCAAAGTCGCGGAGGTGGCGGCATGAACAAGCCACTCAAAATCAGCGAAGCTGGCAACGTGCAATTCCCGATGGTGAAGCACACGGTTGAGATCGGCTGGACGCCGATCACGCCCGAGGTCGCCAAGCAGAAGCGCGGCGGCGAAGCCGGAATGCTGCTGCGCGATGAACTGGAGGCGAGGCTTGCACAGTTCAATCCGTGGATGACAAAGGACGCCATCCGTTCCGTCATCGAGACGCTCGACGCCCTTCCGCCGACCATCGAGGGCAACCGCGAGATGCTGTCCTGGCTGCGCGGCGAGCGGCAATGGTACGACGAGGACGAAAAGCGCCACCGCCGGGTGACGTTGATCGACTTCGAGCATACCGACGCCAACGCCTTTTACGTCTCATGGGAGTGGGCACTCAAGCCGCCGGCGCGCAAGGGCAACCGGGCCGATGTAATGTTTTGCATCAACGGCGTGCCGGTCTGCATCGTCGAACACAAGAATCCGAAGGACGGCGGCGCCATCGAACGCGCCATCAAGCAATTGCGCCGCTATGAGATGGAGACGCCAGAACTGATCGGGTCGCCCCAGCTTTTCAATGTCACGCACTTGCTCGATTACTGGTACGGTGTGACCTGGAATGCCAATCGCCGGTTCCTCGCTCGCTGGAAGCAGGCGCCCGATGAAGCCTATCGCGTCGCCGTGCAGGCGTTCTTCGAGCGCACCGACTTTCTCCGTACGCTCCAGCACTGGATTCTGTTCTACGTCGAGGACAGCGAGACGAAGAAGTCGGTGCTGCGCCAGCATCAGCGCCGCGCCATCGATACCGTGATTGAACGCTGCGCCGATCCCACCAAGGATCGCGGCCTCGTCTGGCACACCCAGGGCTCGGGCAAGACATTCACCTTGCTCACGGCTGCCCGCTTGATTCTTGAGCAAAAGGAGCGATTCAAGAACGCGACCGTGATCCTGGTCGTGGATCGCACCGAGCTTGAGGGCCAGATGAAGGGCTGGGTCGAGAAGCTGCTCGGCGAGATGCAGAAGCAGGACATCGCCACTTGGCGGGCCAACAGCAAGGCCGAATTGCAGGACTTGCTCAAGAGCGACAAGCGCGGCCTGATCCTATCGATGATCCACAAGTTCGAGGGGGTGGATAAGGACAGCAACACCCGCGACAACATCTATGTCTTCATCGACGAGGCTCACCGCTCGGTTGCCAAGGACCTCGGTACCTATCTCATGGCATCGGTGCCGAACGCGACGATCATCGGTTTCACCGGAACGCCGATCGCCAAGACCGAACAGGGCGAAGGTACATTCAAGATTTTCGGCAAAGACGACGAGCGCGGCTATCTCGACAAGTATTCCATCGCCGAGTCCATCGAGGACGAGACGACGCTGCCGATTAAACATGTCATGGCGCCGAGCGAAATGACAGTGCCGGCCGAACGGCTGGACAAGGAGTTTTTCGAGCTGGCGGAAGCCGAGGGCGTGACCGACATCGACGAGCTCAACAAGGCACTGGACCGTGCCGTCGGTCTGCGCACCTTCCTCACGGCTGACGACCGCATCGAGAAGGTCGCCGCCTTCGTCGCCCAGCATTTCAAGGAGAACGTTCTGCCGCTCGGCTATAAGGCGTTTCTTGTCGGGGTGAACCGCGAAGCCTGCGCCAAATACAAGAAAGCCCTGGACAAGCTGCTGCCGCCCGAATGGAGTGTGCCGATCTATACGGAGAACGCCGCCGACATCGTGGATCGGCCGCTAGTCCATGAACTTCAGGTGAGCGACGAGCGCGAGGCCGATGTCCGTCTGCTGTTCAAGAAGGCGGACCAGAACCCGAAAATCCTTATCGTCACCGACAAGCTGCTGACTGGCTTCGACGCCCCGCTCCTCTATTGCCTCTATCTCGATAAACCGATGCGTGATCATGTGCTGTTGCAGGCCGTGGCGCGCGTGAACCGGCCCTATGTCGATTCTCAGGGCATCCAGAAGCATGTTGGCCTTGTGGTCGATTTTGTCGGTGTGCTGCGCGAACTCAAGAAGGCGCTGAAGTTTGATTCGTCCGACGTGAGCGGCGTGATCGAGGACCTCGATCTTCTCCTCAAGGATTTCCTGGAAAAGATCGCCAGGGCTGAAAAGGACTATCTTGACGCCGGTGAAGGTGGCGACTCCGACGAGAAGCTGGAGCGCATCGTCTATGGGCGATTTCTCGAACCGGAAGCGCGCAAGGCGTTCTTCGAGGCTTACAAGGACATCGAGGCCCTTTGGGAAATCCTGTCGCCGTCGCCCGAGCTTCGAGATCATATCGAGACGTTCAGGCACCTGGCGCAACTCTATGCTGCCGTGCGCAACGCCTATGCCGAGAAGGTCGGCTTCGTGGCCGATCTTGCCTACAAGACCAAGCGTCTAGTCGAGGAAAGCGCCACGCAGAGCGGTCTCGGCAATCTGACCAAGAGCGTGACCTTCGACCTGAAAACGCTGGAAGCCTTGCGTGGCGAGAAGGGACCTGACGAGGGCAAGGTCTTCAATCTGGTGCGTGGTCTGCAAAAGGAGATCGATGACGATCCCAATGCCGCGCCCGTCTTGCAACCTCTCAAGGATCGTGCCGAACGAATCTTGAAGGATATGGAAGATCGGAAGACCACCGGGCTCGCGGCGATGGACCTGTTGGCGGCGCTTGCCGTCGAGAAGGAGAAAGCCGCCCAGGCCGCCACGGAGACCGGCCTTTCGCCAAAAGCCTTCGCCATCTTTTGGGCGCTCAAGGACGATGACGCACTCAAGAAGGCTGGCGTCCCGGCCTCTAACCTTGCCAAGGAGGTCGAGAAGCTGATGGCTCGCTTCCCCAACGCCAGTGTAAATGCAGACGAACAGAGGCAGCTTCGAGCGGCCCTGTACCGTCCTCTGCTTGCCGTCGAAAAGAACGCACGGTCCAGGATCGTGGACCTCATCATTGAGATCGTCACGCAATGAAGTGGTCCACCAACAGCTCGCTCTCGCCGGCCGCACGATTGAAGCGACGTGTAGATGTTTGGGTCGTTAAGCTGCGAGTCATGCCCCGTGTTATTCGGGTTCAACGAATGACGCGAAAGTGGGGGTCATGCTCCGTGGCCGGCACTATCACGCTGGCCATTGACCTAGACGATGAGGAGGAGTCGTTTCAGGATTTCGTCATCGCCCATGAGCTTCTGCATTTGAAAGTGCCGAACCACGGACGTCTATTCAAGGCTTTGATGACAGTGCATGTGCCTAACTGGAAGCGTCACGATATCAGAAGAGCAAATAGCGGCTGCGTGATTCCGATTGAGCTGCCGAAACATACACCCTGCCGTGATTGAAATAAGGGAATGAGCCGTGCGAATCGAATTCGTCGAAATAGCGAACTTCAGAAAGCTGCTTTCGACGCGAGTCGGCCTCTCACCTGAGAAAACCGTATTCGTCGGAGCTAATAATAGCGGCAAGACCTCGGCAATAACAGCCTTACGCTATTTCCTTGTGGATCGCGAGCGCTCCAGTTTTTGCTTCAACGATTTTACGCTTGCTCATTGGCCACTGATCAACGCCATGGGAGCAGCATGGGAAGCCGCGCACGTTGCGGTTCAGCCGCTACCAGAGCCTATCTGGGACACAGTGCTGCCGTTTCTCGATGTCTGGCTACACGTCGCCGAGAATGAAGTGCATTACGTTCAGAAGATCCTTCCCACCCTTGATTGGGAAGGCGGACGGTTAGGTGTACGGATGCGCCTAGAGCCGAGGGACACCCTTCAATTGCAGCAGGAATATGTGACGGCACGTGTGCAAGCATTGACGCTGCAGGCCGCCGGCGCTGCTCTCGCCCAAGAGCAAGGCAAGGCTGCCGCCGAATTTCAGGTGGCGATCTGGCCGCAAAACCTCGCTGAATTCTTACAGCGCCGGTTAAAGGCATTTTTCACGGTCAAAGCCTATGTGCTCGATCCGGCTGCTTGTGTCGATCCGGAGCATGGCGTGGCCAAGCCGCAGATGCTCAATGGAAGCGAGCCGATCGACGGCGACCCGTTTCGCGGCCTCATTCGGATCGACGAGATCAGCGCGCAGCGCGGCTTTGGTGTCCCTGGCGACGACAATGACGATGAGGCCACCGTCACCGCCAGTGGATCGCGAAAGCTGTCCGTCCAACTTCGCCAATACTACACTCGCCATCTCGATCCCTACGAGAGCCCGGATGCACAAGACCTCCTGGCGCTCAGGGCAATTGAGGAGGCCCAGCAGGTCTTCAACCTACGGCTTAGCGAGGGCTTTAAGAGCCCACTCAAGGAGATGCACAAGCTCGGTTATCCGGGCGTCACGGACCCAAAGCTGAACATTTCGACACGGTTGCGCCCCGTTGAAGGACTGAATCACGATGCTGCCGTGCAATTCGTTGTGCCCATCCGTGACGGTGAAAGCGCCACCGATTTGTATCTGCCAGAAGATTCCAATGGGTTGGGCTACCAGAACCTCATCTCTATGGTCTTCCGCCTTATGGCCTTCCGTGACAGTTGGATGCGGGTTGGCAAGGCTAAGCACAAGGCGTCCGACGACACGATCATACCGCCTTTGCATTTGGTGCTTATCGAAGAGCCGGAGGTGCATCTTCACACTCAGGTCCAGCAGGTTTTTATCCGTCAAGCGCACAAGATTTTACGCAACCACGACGACCTGCATGCGAGTCCGAGTTTTGTGACGCAGATGGTGGTGAGCACTCATTCGAGCCACGTTGCCCACGAGTGCGAGTTTGATTCCCTGCGTTATTTCCGTCGCCTGCCGGGCGGTGAAAAGGCGATTCCGACCTCGTGCGTCGTTAACCTTGAAAACGCGTTCGGCGCCGACCCGGACACTAAACGCTTCGTGACCCGCTACGTGCGCGTAACCCACTGCGACCTATTCTTTGCAGATGCCGCTGTTCTTATCGAGGGGCCGGCCGAACGAATTCTTGTGCCCAATTTCGTAAATTACCATCCGGAATTCGAGAAGCTCTCGGAAAGCTATATCACCTGGCTCGAAATCGGAGGCAGCCATGCCCACAAGCTGCGCCGCCTCATTGAAAAAATCGGCCTCACGACACTGGTCATTACCGACATTGATTCCTGCGATGCCGCAGGCACCAGCGCCCCACCGTTGCGGGGCGCAGCCTACACGACCCGTAACGCCACCCTGCGGACATGGTGGCCTGTTATCGATGATCTCGAACCGTTGCTCAACAAGCCTGAGATCGAAAAGGTCAAAACCTATGCAGACGAGAATTTCTCGGTGCGTGTTACCTACCAAGCACCTATCCAAGCAATGTTTAAAGGCACTACGACCGAGGCACTTTCCTACACTTTGGAAGACGCGATAGTAATGGCTAATCTCGATTTATTCGAGACATTGCCGGGGACCGGGCTTATTGCCAAGTTTCGCGCTGCCATCGCCAACAGCGCCGATCTGACTGCCTTGAGCGGGGCGCTCAAGACCGCACTCGAAGGTGGAGGAAAAGCTGAGTTTGCACTGGACTTGCTTGAGATCGAAGACCCGCTTTCGCTGAAACCCCCGGCCTACATCCGCGAGGGCTTGCTGTGGCTGGCAGCCCAGCTTGAGCGCAAACAGGTCGAACTCGGGCTTGCTCAGGCTGCCGCGCCCGGGGGGACCGCACCGTGAGTAATGTTACCATAGCATCGTCGAATGTTACGGCCGACGATCACGTCGAAAGTGAACTGGCCGGGTTTCTGAACCTGGAAAAGCCTACGAGCTTTTTTCTTTTTGCTGGCGCCGGTTCGGGTAAAACGCGATCACTTGTAAACGCACTGAATTATCTACGGAAAACCTACCGCGATCCACTCCGCCTGCGCGGACGGCAGGTCGCCGTCATCACCTACACCAATGCGGCGTGCGACGAGATTACACGGCGAACCGGATACGATCCGTTGTTTGTATTACGTACTATCCACAGCTTCGCCTGGTCGCAGATACAGGGGTTCAACGCCGATATCCGTGCTTGGTTGAAAGACAACTTACACCGCGAGATTGACGAGCTTCAGGTCGAAGAGGCGAAGGGCCGACCAGGCACTAAGGCGTCAGCTGCCCGTCAAGCTCAGATTGAGTCCAAGCAACTTAGGTTAGAACGGCTCGCTGGCATCAAATCCTTCATCTACAACCCAAATGGCGATAACCGGGAGCGTAACTCGTTAAATCATAGCGAAGTCATCAGAATATTCTCCACGTTTCTGCTCACGAAACCGCTCATGCAGCGCATATTTGTCGAGAAGTTCCCGTTCTTGCTGATCGACGAAAGCCAGGACACAAGCCGCGCACTTATTGATGCACTGCTCGCCTTGCAGAAAGCGCACGCCGATCGGTTTTGCCTGGGCTTGATCGGCGACACGATGCAGCGTATCTACCCGGACGGCAAGGAGCGGATCGAAAGCGAAATACCGCAGAGCTGGGCGACACCAGAGAAGAAGCTAAACCATCGCTGCCCCCGCCGAATTGTGCGGCTTATCAATCAGATTCGTGGTGGCGCCGACAATCACAAACAGGAGCCGCGTGATGATCGGCCGGAAGGTTGGGTGCGGCTCTTTGTGTTTTCTGTCGATTCACCGGATAAGCCTTCCCTGGAGCAAAGAGTCCGAGACTACATGGCGGAGCTGGCTGGTGATCAGGATTGGATCGATCCCAACAAGTGCAAAATTCTGACCTTAGAGCATCACATGGCCGCCCGCCGGATGGGCTTCCTGCAAATGTTTGAGGCATTGGCTTCCGTGGATGATTATCGGACAGGCCTTCTCGACGGTAGCTTTGCACCGACGCGGTTCTTCACCCACTATGTGCTGCCGCTCGTCACGGCGCAGCAGAACGGCGACAAGTTTGGTGTGACCAAGCTAGTGCGAGAAAACTCCCCGCTGCTCAGTAAAGGCAGCCTGAAAGACAATGAAAAGCCGATTTTGCAACTTCGCTCCGCCCAAGCCGCCATCGACAGTCTGATGGGTCTGTGGGCTAGCGGCGAACCGACCTGTGCAGAAATTGCGGAGAACATCGCCTCGACAAATCTCTTCACTGTTCCCGATCCTCTAAAGGCGACTTTGGCTGCCAAGCGCGCTGCGTCCACCGCAGTTCCCGATGCTGATGAGGCCGATCCCGTCAGCGAGCAAATCGCCGCTCTCATTTCCTTCCTCGAATGCCCGTTCTCGGAGATCGCACCATATGCAGCTTATGTGGCGCACGAGGCTCCATTCGACACTCATCAGGGGGTGAAGGGATTAGAGTTCGAGCGCGTCATGGTCCTAATGGATGACGGCGAGGCCAGGGGCTTTCTCTTTGGCTATGACAAGTTACTGGGCGCCAAGGCGCCAACCGCCGCAGACATCAAAAACACCCAAGAAGGTAAGGAAACCTCCCTCGACCGGACTCGGCGCTTGTTCTATGTTACATGCAGCCGTGCTCGATCTAGCCTGGCTCTCGTGGCCTATTCTCCCGATCCGGCTGCAGTTCGAGCGCACGTCATCGCAAACGACTGGTTTGCTACTGACGAGGTTGTGTCAGAGCTGCGGCCTCACGACGGCGGGCAAGTGCAATCTTGAGGGGCTCTCGCCCGCCACGCCGCTTGTGATGCTTTACTTTGCGCGACCTGTTTGTCTGCACCACGAGATGCTATCGGTCGTCTGGCTTGAACATATTCCGCCAAGATTCTCGATCAGCGGGAAGCATAGAGAACGCCGATTCTACGACGCGACCACCTTCGCTACGCTACACCGTGATAGCGGGCCACGCCCGGTACCGATGATCACTGCGTTTACGTTAAGCCCTATGTAAGCGTCCGGCCATTGACGTATAGCGAAACGGTCTAAAGCTGGGATAGCTGGCCTCCTTCTGGAGACTCATAAGGAGGCGGCTGGTGGAGGGTGAGATTGTCGGGCGGGTTGAGCGGCGCCGGCAGTGGTCGCCGGCCGAGAAGGCTGCGTTATTGGCGGAGGTCGAGGCGGCCGGCGGTCGGGTATCGGTGGTGGCGAAGCGGCACCGGATCTCGGAGAGCCTACTCTACAACTGGCGATCGGCGTGGAAAGCGGCGGCCAATCAGCTGCCTGCGCACATGGTGACGCACGCTGCGCCGGATTTTGTGCAGCTTGGGGTGATTGCGCCGGCGCGGGATGATGCGCCGGTGGCGCAGCCGGCCACGACCGAGCCGACGAATGGACGCGGTGCCGGGCTGACGCTGGCCGAGCGTGTCGGGGTGATCGAGATCGACCTGCCCGACGGTGTTCGAATCCGGCTCGATGGCGGGGTGAATGAGAAGGCGCTGCGGCGGGTTCTGCAGGCAGTGCGGGAGGGCCGATGATCAGCCTTGCTCCGGGCACGAAGGTGTTTCTGGCCTGCCAGCCGATTGATTTGCGCGCCGGGTTCGATGGCTTGGCGGCGCGCGTGCAGCAGATCATCGGGGCCGACCCATTCAGTGGTCATTTTTTCCTCTTCCGTGGCAAGCGCGGCGATTACCTGAAGGGCCTGCACTGGGACGGCAGCGGCCTGTGCTTGTTTGCGAAGCGCCTGGAACGCAACAAATTCGTCTGGCCGCCGATCGTGGAAGGGTCGCTAACGCTGTCGCCGGCCCAGCTCGCCCTGCTAATCGAGGCGATGGATTGGCGGCGGACGATAGCACCGCCCGCACCGCTGCGGCCAATGCTGGTTTGATCGGGCAGCGATTCGGGATTGATTCTGGTGGCGGCGATCGGGGCTTGGTAGGATTTTGGCATGTCGCTCGCCAGCGCCGCTCTGCCCGCCGATCTGGACGCGCTCCGCGCCTTTGCGCTGGCCTGCCAGCAGGAGTTGGCGGCGGCATCGAGTGAATTGCAGGCGGCGAAGTTTGGGTTGCGGCTTCGCGTCCTCGAGATCGAGAAGCTGAAGGTGCAGATTGCGCGGCTGCGGCGGATGGCGTTTGGCCGCTCGTCCGAACGGCTCGACCGGCAGATCGGCCAGCTCGAATTGCAACTTGAAGAATTGGAGACCGGTGCGGCCGAGGCGGCCGGCGATGAGGTTGCGGAACCAGCCGTCGACGAGACGCCCGCGCCGATCAAGCGAAGCGCCAAGCCGAAGCGCGCGCCGTTGCCGGACCACCTGCCGCGCGAGATGATCGTGCATGAACCGGCGCACGGCGCGGCCTGCACTTGCACCGCATGCGGCGCGGCGATGGCCAAGCTTGGTGAAGATGCCACCGAGGTGCTCGATTACATCCCCGGCCGGTTCCAGGTGATCCGGCACGTCCGTCCGAAATACGCCTGCAAGCGCTGCGATGAGATCGCGCAGGCCCCGGTCCCCAACCTGCCGATCCCGCGCGGCCGCGCGACACCCTCGCTGCTCGCGATGATCGTGGTGTCGAAATATCTCGTTCATTTGCCGCTGTACCGGCAGAGCGAGATTTACGCGCGCGAGGGCGTTGATCTGCCTCGCTCGACGCTCGCTGACTATGTCGGCCAGGCGGCGTGGTTTCTGGCACCGATCGCCGAGGGTATCCGCGCTCATGTGTTCGCCGCGGAGAAAATCCATGGCGACGACACGCCGGTCGCGGTGCTGGCACCCGGCCTCGGGCGCACCCGGACCGGTCGATTGTGGACCTTCGTGCGGGACGATCGGCCGTTCCGCGGCACCGCCCCGCCGGCCGCCGCCTACTTCTTCAGCCCGGACCGCAAGGCCGAGCACCCGGCCGGGTATCTGCACGGCTTCAACGGCTTTCTGCAAGCGGACGCCTATGCCGGATTCGCGGCGCTCTACGATCCAGACAGGAAAGATCCCGGCCCGATCACCGAGGTTGGTTGTTGGGCGCACTGCAGGAGAAAGCTGTTCGACGTCTGGGAGGCGACCAAATCGCCCGTCGCACGCGAGGCGATCGACCGGATCGCCGCGTTCTACGAGATCGAGGCAAACGCCCGGTTCACGCCGCCAGACGAGCGGCTCGCCCGTCGCGCGGCCCTGCCGGAGTTGCTCGACGGCTTCTTCGCTTGGGCAGAAGCCACCGAGCGGAAGCTCTCGGCGAAATCCGCACTGGCCGAGGCGTTCCGCTACGCCATCACCCGCCGTGCCGCCCTGACACGCTTCGCCACCGACGCCAGGCTCGAAGCTGATAACAACATCGCTGAAAATGCCATCCGTGGAATAGCCCTCGGACGCCGCAACTGGTTATTCGCCGGCAGTGACGAGGGCGGCCATCGGGCAGCGACGATCATCACAATCCTGCAGACCGCCAAACTGAACGGCCTCAATCCCCAAGCCTATCTCACCGACACGCTCACCCGCATTGCTGACGGCCATCCAATCAACCGGATCGATGAACTCATGCCGTGGGCAATCGCCGCAAGAGCCTGACCCCAGTCTGAACCAGCCCAACGAGCCGCCTACCCAGACCAACGGCTTGCGGCGGACGCTTACAGCCCTATAATGGCGGAATTCGCGACAACGTGGCGGCCCCCTTATTAAAATGAAGAGCCGAGAACAACCTTCCCGCCATTTAACACCGCCGGAACCAGTTTTGCTTTAGGGTTCACGCGTTTCAGCTCTATACCAAGCGACGAAACCTCATCCTTGGGCGCTCGCCAACCAAATATTACGCCTGTCAGGTGAAGCTGATCCACATCGCGCAGAAAGAGGCTGCTATCTTGGCGGCAGGCATTGAGTGCGGTCACAACCCGCCATTCTCGCTCATAGGACCAGTCCGAAAGCTTCGAGAAAAGGAGGCGATCTTGAGTGGATGGGTCAAATGTCATCCCAGTGAATTGGTCTCCGTAAATAACCCGCTTGGGGATGTTGAGACTTCCAGTGTTGTCACCGTTGAAGGTTCGCTCCAGATTGTTGAAGACGGCTACGAAGCCCTTAGCTAAGTTGGCGTAATGAGCCCACATTGGAAGGGAATCATATCTCTCCGAAAGGGATAATATCCCAACTCTGCTTCGTATGTTTTGTATCGTCGCAAAGAGCTTCTTCTCCATGTAATCGAGATCATCATACACGGCTATGGATAGTATCCGATTTGCTTCCTCTAGCGTCCTTGGTGCCGGTATAACCTTTTCTCCCGGTGACAGAAGGTCAAGAATCGCTCCCTGACACTGAAGCCACTCAAACTGATCCTGCGTCATCCCATTATTTCGTAGAGCTTCCAGTGAAGCCCGAACTGCCGGGCGGTCCATCACCGGCGTAAGTTCAGACGGATCATTGAGTTCTTCAATCGGCGTGAATTTCAAAGAGCCTCTCGCCATGTTCTGGACGGCACCCGCTGATCCGACAAACTTAAATAAGCGCATCGAACTCCCCTCAGTTGCCCAAAATCGGCGTCGTATTCGAGTCTACTGCCGCGCTAAATCGGCGGTCAGGTCGTACTGTAGCGTAGGCTGGCGGCCAAGTGAGATTCGAGCACTGATGTCGAAGCAATCGGCTCGCCCTGATACGTTATGCATGCTGGTTTTTGGAAGTTAGCTAGTGGCCCGTGGCGTCTGAGCTCTATGCAGCCTGTTCAGGTTTTTGAGGAGAGCGGAGCAGTGCCGTGGCGATAGCATTGGCTACCTTGTCAGCTGCTGCTCGCACAGGGCCGGTTTTGAGATGCGCATAGCGGGCCGTGGTCTGGACTTGCGTGTGGCCCAGCAACCGGCCAATCATCGTCAGGTCCTCTCCAAGCTGGAGGGCATCCGAAGCGAAGGAATGGCGCAGGTCGTGGATGCGGACATCGTCTAATCCGGCCCGCTTGCGCAGTCGCCGCCATGGGCGCTGCATATCAGTGAGGTGCTGTCCCTCAACTTGACCGGTGATGACATAAGGGTTCCCCTCGATCTGGGGGACGGCCTTGAAAGCATCAGCGGCCGCCTGGCCGATGGAGACCAGTTTCGCGCCGCTTTTGGAATCTGGTAGCCGCAAAACCCCAGCATTGAGATCGACATAGGCCCATTTGAGCTTCTGGATTTCGCTGAGACGGCAGCCGGTCAGCAGGAGTAACTGAATGCAGTTAACAGCTTCTCGCTCTGCATTGGACTCGCGTAGCACCTTACCGAGCCGGGCGAGCTCCTCGGCGGTAAGGTAGCGCTCGCGTTTCTCTTCCTTGTAGCGCTTGACCTTCCAGCAGGGGTTTACCCCGTCAGTGCGGACGCCCCAGGTATGGGCAACCGTGAACATGATGGAGAGGACGCCGAGCGTCCGATTAGCCTGGTAGGGCGTTGTTTTCATCGATTGGTGAAGTTCGACGATGTCGGCTCGTGTCACATCGATAATGCGATGGCTGCCGATCTTTGGATTAATGAACAGCTCGACCGACCGCTTGTATTCGGCCTGGGTCGTCGGCTTGCAATGGATGGCAACATGCTCTTCCAGGAACCGCTTTCCGAATTCCTTCATGGAGGGCGATGCCTTGCGCCGGTCGCGTTCGGCAGCCGGGTCGCCACCCAGCCGGACAATAGAGAGGTGCTTCATAGCCTCCGTCCGGGCGTCCTCCGCGGTGATGGCTCCGTGGAGACCGACATTGACGCGTCGGACTCGGCCGCCGGCCCGGAACTGGGCAAGGTACATCTTGCGACCAGAGGGGTAGACGCGCAGGCCGAAGCCCCTCAGCTCATCGTCCCAGATGAAATACTCCTGCGCCCCCGGCGTGGCGGCATCGACGGAACGTTTCGTGATTTTGGCCATGGAACATCCTCAGAACGTCGGAATCTCCGGAATCAAACCGGAATCACTTGGAAGAAAAGTTGGGTGATTGAGGTCGAGGGTGAGCGTAGGCTCAAAACTAAAAATAGTCAATAAAAACAGGCAATTATAGTGGTCTAGCGTAGTGCGGGGGGAGTGGGTGAAAACCCACGAAAAGGGCAGGGAAAGAACTCATAACCTGAAGGTCATAGGTTCAAATCCTATCCCCGCAACCATCATGACTTGCGATCCATCAGAGCCCGTACCCGCAAGGGACGGGCTCTTTTGCTGTTTTCCAGCCGCCGCAATCGTCAGAATGCCTGCCAGATCGCCCCCAACGTCGATCTCGAGTAATCCGCCCGCCGGCGTCAACACGATCTCGGACACCAGTGAACGGATGACCTCGGCCGCCTGCGCTCGGGTTTCGTCTTGCTGGAGAGCCTCATGAAGTGCCGCAACTCGCTCGCGGTAAATCACGGCCATGCTCGGGTGCAGCACAGGCGGTGGTGTCTCGGCAGAAGCAAGAAATTCCTGTAGCTCCCGCTTGCGCCCTTCAAGTTGTTTCATTCGGGCGTGCAGAGCGTCAGCGGCACCATCATCCTTCAGGAAGCGATCTACCAATCGCTCAAGATCTCGCTCGATCCGCGGGATTTCTGATTGTGCAGCGTTGATGTTTGTGCTCGCCTCTATCCTCCGTTCATTCATACGTCGAGTGAACTCGTCGCAGAACACGGCAAATAGCTCCGGGTTCATCAGATGGTCTTTCAGCGCCGTCAGTACTCGGGCTTCGAGCTGGTTGCGCCGAATGTTCAGCCGATTGTCGCACGTGCCCTTGTTGCGCGCCGTCGAGCAGCCGACGAGATCGGCCGATACCATCGAATAGCCGCCGCCACAGCTGCCGCATTTGGTGAGGCCGGTGAGCAGGTACTTGCCCCGCTGGCGTTCATGCAGACGGTTGGAATCGCCGGTCTCACGGTCAGCCTTGACCGAGCGCTGCCGTGCCTTGGCTTGGTCCCATAAATCCTGGTCGATAATCCGTAGTTCGGGCACGTCCAGGGTGATCCATTCCGATTGCGGGTTCATCCGCGAGACCCGCTTGCCGGTATCAGGATCCTTGATGAACCGCTGCCGGTTCCAGACCAGCCGGCCGATATACATTTCGTTGTTGAGGATGCCATTGCCGCGCTTGAGGTTGCCGTTGATCGTGCTGAAACCCCAGTCGCCGCCACTGGGCGCTTTGATCCGGTCCCGGTTCAACTCCGTCGCGATGCGCTTGGGCGATTTGCCGCCGGCATAGTCCTCGAATATGCGGCGGATTATCGAGGATTCAGCCTCGTTGATCGTCCGATCGCCCCGTACCGGGTCGCCATTAGCAGCGAACTTCTTGACCACGTCGTAGCCGTAGGCATTGCCACCGCCGGACTTGCCGTGCTCGACCCGGCCACGCAGGCCGCGCCGCACTTTGTCGGCCAAATCCTTGAGGAACAGGGCGTTCATCGTGCCCTTCAGGCCGATATGCAAGTGAGTGACATCGCCCTCCGAAAGGGTGACGATGCGCACGCCGCCGAACTGCATGCGCTTGAACAGACCGGCGATATCTTCCTGATCGCGTGAAAGCCGGTCCATCGCCTCGGCAAGGACGATCTCGAACCGGCCGCGCGTCGCGTCCTGGATCAGTTCCTGGATGCCCGGCCGAAGCAGGGATGCGCCAGAGATCGCCCGATCGGTGTAGCTATCGACGATCGTCCAGCTCTGCTTTTCGGCGTGCAACCGGCACAGCCGCAACTGGTCCTCGATCGAGGCATCGCGCTGGTTCTCCGACGAATAGCGGGCATACAAGGCGACCTTCGGCATGAGCCTCCTTCTCAGCGCCGCGACAGATGATCCTCTATCGGCGCCGTCGTCTCATCATAATACGCATCGGCCGCCTGTCTAGCGAGTAATCGCACCATCGCGACCAGCCGTGGGTCCAGCCCCGTGCCATCTGGCGTAAAGCGCAGCCCGTCGTGTGGCGACCCGTCAGGTATTGGTAGGGGAACGATCTTGGCTTCCATTGCTGTCAAACCGCACTGCTACGCGAAATCAACATTCTACTCAGTAGGGTGGCCATGGGACGCGGGGGAGATGCTGATGCTGTCCATCGCGCGAATGCTGACGATTGGTGCTTTTATCGAAATATTTGCGGCAAATACTTGCGCGCGCGCCGGCCAGCGCGCGCATGAGGAGATTGGAGGGCAAGATCTTGGCGGTGACCCATGAGTCGCGGCGTCGAGTTGAGATGGCTTCAGGGTCGGCGATACGCAGGTTTGCCCAGACGGCGGGTTTCGTCGCGCAAACGACGGCGTGGCCAGGTTTTGAGAGGGAGAGTGCCGAGCGGTTTTCCGCGACGGGCATGTAGGCTGAGAGAGAGGCTCTTGGCCGGCCTGTCGCGGAGAAGTCCCATGAACCAAAGTGTTGTTCCCCAGAGCCGTAGTAGCGCGCCCAGCCCGGCCATCGGCAAGACTCCCCTCTCGAGTGTGACGGGTGCCTATAAGGTCGATATCTCGCGTGGCGAGCGCATCGGCCGGGTGTCATCCGAGTGGTTTTCCCGGCCTGACGACGAGCGTTACCTCTCGCTGAGCGCCCTCTACGGTGCTGTTCGCGCGCGGGCGGACCGCGCCACCGCGCGCACCGTCGAGACCCGAAACCTGCGTGTCGAGGCGAGCCGCGACGATGCCGAGCGGATGTCCTTGATCGTGCCCGGCCGCGACGAGCCGGTCGCACCAACCCATTGGTCGTTCGGCCAGATGTGCAGCCTGGTGGGGGCGCCCGCTGGATATCTGCGTCAGCTGCCGGCGCCGCTGGCCGGCATCAACATGCAGCATGGGCTGCTCTCGCACCGGGCGGAGATGATCAAGACTTTGGAGGTGGAGGATGGCCGGGTTGAGTTGCGCGCCGTCACCGGGCCGGATTATGGCCGCATCTGGGATCATGAGCTGATTTCAGCCGTCATGCGGATTGCCGGCGACGGCACCGGCGATACGCGCTGGAAAGTGCCAGGTCTGCTCGATTGGTCGAGCATGACCCATAACCCCTACGTCGAGGTGACCAAGGACACCACCACCCTGTATGCCAGCGACCGCGACGTGTTCCTGTTTCTGGTGGACGACACCAACCCGATCGAGGCCGGCCGCCTGCCGAATGGCGATCCGGATCTCTACTTCCGAGGCTTCTATTGCTGGAACAGCGAGGTCGGCTCGAAGACGCTCGGCATCGCCTCGTTCTATCTCCGCGCGGTGTGCATGAATCGCAATTTGTGGGGCGTGGAAGGCTTCGAGGAGATCAGCATCCGGCATAGTAAATTTGCCGCCCACCGGTTCGCCCATCAAGCTGCACCCGCGCTGGAACGCTTCGCTACCTCTTCCCCGGCGCCTTTCGTCGCCGGCATTCGGGCCGCACACGAAGCGATCATTGCCCGAAAAGATGAGGATCGAGACGCCTTCCTCCGCAAGTACGGCTTCAGCAAGACGGAGACGGCGAAGGTCATCGCCACGGTTCTCGACGAAGAAGGCCGACCTCCCGAGAGCGTGTTTGATTTCGTGCAGGGCATCACCGCGCTCGCCCGCTCCAAGCCGAATCAGGACACAAGGCTGGAGCTTGAGGGCAAGGCCAAGATTTTGCTGGAGCGTGCCGCCTGATTGACGTGAAGCCGAGAAGCCGCATCCTGGTTCTACGACTGTCTGCTCTGGCATTTTCATGCTTTCTGACTTCATTCCTGCGGCCCGCGCTTTCTGGCCGCTGACGATGGCGTCGAGGCATCGTTGACTAACCAGGACGATTCAGACCCGGCGTCACTGTGGCGGAATGATCCTCGCCTCGCGGGGCAGCTTCGGCCGTCCCGCACCCGTTTCCATTTCCCATCCAACCCCATTCAAAAAGCCTGGCCCGTGCTGGGCTTTTTGCATTTCTGGAGATAAGAACATGGCCAACTATCACACGCCTACCGTCATTCAGCCGACGATTCCGGACGTGGACATGACGCCGCTGGAACGTCTTCTGCTCTCCCATATCTTCAGTGCCGAACCCGATGGCGACGGATTGTATTTCTATGCCGATGAATGTCCGGCCGACATGATCTGGATAAACCGTTCTGAACTCAAAACCGCTCTGGCCGCGTCCAAAGCGGCCGACAGCGACGCAAATGCCTACATCGCGGAGCAACTTTCAGAAGCATCCACGGACGAGGACGAGATCGAGCTGGATCTCAGCATGACATCGTGGAAGTTTCTGTTCAAAAGCATCGTGAAGCGCTCGCTCACGCTTCGTTATATCACGGCGGTCTCGGCCTTCACCTGTAGCCGGATGCGGCCGGACGGATGGGGCGGCATGGCGATATTTATCACCGCCGATGGCATCAAAGGTCAATCGACGAACGACTTCCTCGAAGATTGCCTTGCCGAGATCGAGACCGGCACTGCGGATGAAACGCACAACCTTTCCGTCAACAACGGCGAACATTCGGCCGGTTCGTAGACGATAGCCGAACGCGGACGCCGCAAGCATCAGGCGGTGAGCACGTTGACCTTCCGGCGTGCCGCCGCCGCCAGCAGTGCGGCATCGCAGGACGCCAGCGGCGCGCTTTTGCGGACGGCCAGTTCGAGATAGGCGGCGTCGTAAAGCGTCAGATTTTCCTCCCGCGACAGGGTTCGCGTCGCACCCCAGGCATGGCTGTCGGTTTCCTCGTCGCTCTTGATTGCGAGGCGTCCAAGCCGCGTCAGCGACCGGCCGGCATAGGCTTCGTCGCAACGGCCGCGCCTGACCGCATTGCGCAACACATTGGCAACCTCGAGCCGCCACAGCGAAGGCACGATCGCGCCCTCGGCGACCACACGGCGCATCACCGCATGAGCAGCTTGGGTCCGCTCATCGTCGAACAGCCAGGCGATGGTCATGGACGCGTCGAGCACAAGACTCATCCACGCCGTCCATCGTCCAGCAAGTCCCGAATGGAAACGCCACCGAGGGAATGGCGGCGGCTCTCGGCGATGATTTCCTCAGCCGCGCTCTCCGCGTCCTGGCGCGCCTGAGCATGCGCCGCCCGCCGGTGGACGACGATGTCGCCGTCCAGCGTTTCAATCTCCACCTTTTCGCCGTCGGTCAGGCCCGCCATACGCGCGACGTCCATGGGGACGCGAATGGCAAGGTTCTTTCCCCATTTTCCAACAACTGTGTGCGACATTGTCGATTCTCCTCGTGGGATAGTCTGTCATATCCCTGGCCCGGACGCAACGCCCGGATTGGTTTGATCTCGGCCACAATGTGACAGGACGGGAGGACGTCGGGGGAGGCCGGTGCGATCAAGACCGCGGTCAGCCGGGTTCGCCCGACCGGCTCTCCCACCACCCGCCGTCGGGAGAGCCAGAGTGCGATCGGCGTTCCGTGACGGGTCGACAGATCAGGGAGAGTGGCTCCCGGTGGCTCCGTCATGGAGACAGATCATGCAAGCCGGATCAAACAATTCTGACGATCACCGCTACGACGACCTGATCGCCCGGGCACTGGCGACCGAGGGTGGTCATCTTTCGATCGGCCGGGGTGGGTTTATCCTCGGTACGACGATGGCGCCCGGCTCTCCGGCTATGATGCCGAGCCGATCAAGGCCGCCTGTATCGAAGCGGGGTTAACTGTGATCGATAGCCGCAGGCTCGATTTCGCCGCCGTGGTACGGCTGGCGCTGCATGGACCGATGATTGCTGTCGGCATACCGCCCGATCCGCCGCCGCACGGTGCGTTCAGCTACGCGCCGTTGGGCGTGATTGCCGCCGCCTATCGTGCCGCCGGTGCCGAAGTGTTCAATCTCCCGGATGGACCGGCGGAGGATCACGGTGGTGATCGCGGGGTTTGAGGCCGTCATCGAGGGAGAGGGCGGACCGAAGATTCGTGACGGTGCGATAGGTTGGGAGAGTGGCTTCCAGCCGCCCGTCGCGGAGTTATCGACATGGCTAAAACCGTTCAGAAGATCACCCTCAGCGCGTCGCGCGACATCCCCTTCAACCAGCTGGTGCTCAGCCAGGCCAATGTCCGGCGGATCAAAGCAGGCGTATCGATCGAGGAGCTGGCTCTGGATATCGCCCGGCGCAGCCTGCTGCAGAGCCTGACCGTGCGGCCGGTGCTCGACGCCGATGGCGCGGAGACCGGCATGTTCGAGATCCCGGCCGGCGGGCGTCGCTTTCGGGCGCTGGAATTGCTGGTCAAGCAGAAGCGGCTTGGCCGTACCGCGCCCATTCCGTGCGTGGTGCGTACCGAGGGCACGGCCGAGGAGGACAGCCTCGCCGAGAACGTCCAGCGCGCGCCGCTGCACCCGCTCGATCAGTTCCGCGCCTTCCTCACCCTGCGGGAGAAGGGGCTGAGCGAGGAGGAGATCGCGGCGGCGTTTTTCGTCGCGGTCACAGTGGTGAAGCAGCGGCTGCGGCTTGCCGCCGTCTCGCCCAAACTGCTCGATGTCTATGCGGAGGACGGCATGACGCTCGACCAGTTGATGGCCTTCACCGTCAGCCCCGATCACGAACGCCAGGAGCAGGTCTGGGAGGCGATCCAGCGCTCCTATAACAAGGAGCCGTATCAGATCCGCCGGCTGCTGACAGAGGGTGCGGTGCGCAGTTCCGATAAGCGGGCGCAATATGCCGGCGCCGCCTACGCTGCCGCGGGGGGTGCGGTCATGCGGGATCTGTTCCAGCCGGACGAAGGCGGCTGGTTGCAGGATGCCGGGTTGCTGCAGCGCGTGGCCTGCGAGACGTTGGAGCACGATGCGACCGTGATCCGTGCTGAGGGCTGGAAGTGGGTCGAGGTCGCGATCGACTTCCCGTATGGCCATACCTACGGGCTGCGGCTGATTGCTGGTGAGCAGCCGCCCCTGACCGAGGCAGAAGGTGCAAAGATCGAGGCATTGCGGGCCGAAGCCGAACAGCTCGAGGAAGCCCATGCGAATCAAGACGAATTGCCGGAAGCGGTCGAGCGGCGCTTGAACGAAATCGAGACCGCGCTGATCGCGATCGAGGCACGCCCGGTGATCTACGATGCAGCCGATATCGCGCGTGCCGGTGCCTTTGTCAGCATCGACGGGTCCGGGCGGTTGCGTGTCGAGCGCGGTTATGTTCGTGCTGAGGACGAGCCGCCGGTCGCCGAGCCGGAGCTGTCCGATCCTGACGGCGACAGCTTCTCATCTGGCGACACCCGGCAAGAGGCCGACGACGATGAAGGGGCGGGCTCTCAACATGGACCGCATTCCGATGCGGCGCATGCGGCGCCAAGGGGTGACGGTGCCACATCACAACTCGAAGCGCCGGAGGAAGACGAGGGTATTCGTCCCATCCCGGACAGATTGCTGACCGAACTCACCGCCTATCGCACGCTCGCGCTGCGTGACGTGCTCGGCGCCGATCCGGCAACAGCCTTCCTTGCTTTGCTACACGTCCTCTGCCTCAAGCTTTTCTATCGCTACGGTTCTGATTCCTGCCTGGAGATCGAGCCGAAGAGCGTGATGTTCGGCAACCATGCGCCAGGGCTGACCGACACGCCCTTAGCGGCTCGGGTCGATGCGCGGCACCGCAGCTGGGCCGAGCAACTGCCGGAGGACGCCGGCACGTTGTGGGACGCGCTGCTGGCTTTCGATACCGACAGCCGCGAGGCGCTGTTCGCCCATTGCGTGTCACTGACCGTCAATGCGGTAAATGAGGCCTGGAGCCGCCGGCCCAAGGCGATCGCACACGCCGACCGGCTGGCGGACGCGGTGTCACTCGACATGGTCGCGACCGGAGGCTGGGAACCCACCGTCGATAACTTCCTTGGCCGAGTGACCAAGGCGCGTATCCTGGAAGCGGTGCGGGAGGTGAGGGGCGATGCCCTCGCACAGTCGATCGACCACCTGAAGAAGGGCGAGATGGCGGTTCGGGCGGAAGAGCTTCTGGCCGGAACGGGCTGGTTGCCGGAGCCGCTGCGCGCGCCCGGCTGGCAAATGCCTGCTATGATCGTGGAGCAGATTACCGAAACCACCGAGGTGATTGCCACCACCACGATGGCAGTTGAACCTTCGTCGGTTGGGGACATGGAAACGTCCGTCGATCCGGTGGAGATCGGATCCGACACCGTGATGATCCCGGCGGACGACCACGTGATCGCCGCCGAATAAGCCCAAGCGCCTAGCCAGCCACCGAGGGACCCGTCGATTGTGACGGGTCCCTTTCGTTTTGAATGCCAGGACCATGTCGATGTCAGCATCCGAACTGGCGCGCCGCCTTGCGCGCAACGCCGAGACGGTCTGCCGCTACTATCTTTCCAATGGCCATCGCGAGGGTCGCTATTGGCTGGTGGGCGACGTCGCCAACACGCCGGGCCGCAGCCTGTTCGTCCGCCTGACCGGACCAGAACGCGGCAAGGGTGCCGCCGGCAATTGGACCGACGGATCCACGTCTCAGCATGGCGATCTGCTTGACCTCATCGCCTTGAACCGTGGCCTCGATCGGTTCCGCGACGTGCTCGACGAGGCGCGATCATTCCTGAGCCTGCCGCGCGATAACCCTGCTGATCGACCCTTCGGACACGTGCCATCCCCAGTAGCGCGGGGATCAGCCGACGCGGCACGCCGGCTGTTTGCCATGGCGCAGCCGATTGCCGGTACCATCGCCGAGACGTATCTGCGCCGGCGTGGCATCACGGCTTTCCATGGAATCGACGCCGTTCGCTTCCACCCAAGCTGCTACTATCGGCCACACGCCGAAGCACCAGCCGAGATTTGGCCGGCGTTGATCGCCGCCGTCACCGATCTCGACGGCAAGCTCACCGGCGCGCACCGCACCTGGCTCGATCCCACCGGCTTTGGCAAGGCGCCGGTCGTAACCCCACGACGCGCGATGGGCCATCTTCTTGGTCACGGTGTCCGGTTCGGTATCGCGGACGACGTCATGGCGGCCGGCGAAGGCATCGAGACGATGCTGTCGCTCCGATGCGTTCTGCCCAAACTGCCGATGGTCGCGTGCCTATCGGCCAATCATCTCGCCGCCCTGGTTCTGCCATCCACGGTTCGTCGCCTCTATATCGCGCGCGACAATGACAAGGCGGGCCGTCATGCGGCGATCCGACTGCGCGACCGGGCCAGATCGGCCGGGATCGAGGTGCGGATTCTCTGGCCGGTGACCAACGACTTTAACGCCGACCTGCGCCGGTTCGGCGCAGACGCTCTGCGGGCACGGCTATGGGCCCAGCTTGCCCCGGAGGATGCCGCGCGCTTTGCATCGGTTGACTCCGGAACCGGGCCTTCAGCGTGAATAGGCTGATCATTGCCGTGCCAGGAGCTGGTCGCCAGTGCCGCCTGTCCTGCGTCCGGGAGTGGGCCGTGCCCTCGGCCTTCTGAGAGCGGCGATCGGGCCAGAGCCGGGCCGGAGCTGCAACGGCGGCCGGCGACTATTTTCCGCCGCGGCCCGGCATCGGCGCCAACGAGACGCAACATCTCACATCGGCCGCTTTGCATCGCGAGGCAAAATAGCCGCCGCCCGCCGTCCTCCGCTGCGCTTCGGTCGAAGGCGGTGCAGCCCCGGCCCGCCCCCGGCCAAAGCATCGCCGTGAAGGCCGCGATGGGCGCGGCCACCCGAACAAGGACACCGATCATGGCGACCAATCCGCTTCCCCAGCACGACGAACACGAGCCAGCTCACGCTGCATCGCCGACCGCCCGGCTTCTCGACGAATTGCAGCTTTACGGACATCGACCCTTCCAGGACGAACCGGACCCGCGCCCATTGCCCGAAGCCTGCCAACTCGAAGGCGCACTTGCCGATATTTTCGACGCGTTGGTCACCAGTTTTACCGACACGCGTCTCGAACCCGACCTCGCCGATCTGCTCTGGTCGCAGGTCAATCTGTTCCACCGGACGGCTGACCGCGTGCAACGCGCCCTCGACACCAATGAGGACCATCAACGCCGTAGCCAGCAAAACCAGGATGGCTCGGAAATCCGCTCAGTCGAACTGGAACGCCTGATCGCCGAGGGGCTGACGCTGATCGAACGGCGCAATGCCTTTGAACTCCTCCGTGACGCCGCGGCTGAATTGTTCGAGCGCCACACCGGTTCGACCTGGCGCCCGCGCGCCGGATCGATGGTCAATCACCGCACTCTGACCGCGGCGATGATCGACAGCCGGGACTTCATCGCAGCCAAACGCCGCGCCGAGACCGAAATTCTTCTTCCGGCCGGACCCCGCATCGCCTTCACCGGCGGGGTCGATTGCAACGACCACGACCGCATCTGGGCCGCCCTCGACCGGGTGCATCGCAAGCACGCCGACATGGTGCTGTTGCACGGGGGCAGCCCGCGCGGCGCAGAACGCATCGCCGCCTGCTGGGCCGATCACCGCAAGGTCACTCAGATCGCCTTCAAGCCCGAATGGGCCCGGCATAACAAGGCCGCACCATTCAAGCGCAACGACCGGATGCTGGAGGTGATGCCGATCGGGGTGATCGTCTTCCCGGGCTCCGGCATCTGCGAAAACCTCGCCGACAAGGCGCGCGTCCTCGGCATCCCGGTGTGGCGGTTCGGAGAGGGCGGAGGCGGCTGAGGTTCCGCCTGCGAAGTAGGTGAAGCGCCGCCCGCTCTCAATGAGAAGCAAGTCCTGCGGTCGCCGCCGACAGGAGTTTGGCCGTCATCGCAGGACGAAGTTGCTGAACCTTCGAATTTATAGCCGATCGACCGGGTGCGGTGCGGCGGCTTTGCGCTCGCTGTAACGATCGACCAGATAGGCGCTGCGATCGCGCAGCAGAAGCGTGAACCGGAGCAACTCCTCCATCACGTCGACCAGCCGGTCGTAATAGGCCGAAGGCAGCATCCGTCCGGCTTCGTCGAACTGTTCATAGGCGCGGGCGACGCTGGACTGGTTCGGAATCACCACCATGCGCATCCAGCGGCCGAGCAAACGCAGCGTGTTCACCGCGTTGAAGCTCTGCGATCCGCCAGAAACCTGCATCACCGCAAGCACCCGGCCCTGGGTGGGGCGCACGGCACCTTCGGCCAGGGGAATCCAGTCGATCTGGTTTTTCATCACGCCGGTAATCGCGCCGTGCACCTCGGGACTGCACCAGACCTGCGCTTCGGACCAGAGCGAGAAGGCGCGGAGTTCCTGGACCTTGGGATGATTGGTGGGTACGGTGTTGGTCACCGGCAATTCGCGCGGATCGTAGATCCGGGTTTCGGCGCCCATCAGATCGAGCAGCCGGGCGGCTTCCTCGGTCGCGAAACGCGAATAGGAACGTTCCCGCAACGAGCCGTAGAGCAGCAGCACGCGAGGCTTGTGGGTTGCGCGGG
>NZ_JAIMBZ010000038.1:0-29815 GCF_025499445.1 Acidiphilium sp. AL | reverse complement strand
TCACCATGAAGAAGATCATCAGCAGCCCGTGCGCGGTGACGATCGCGTTCCAGGTCTGGCCCGAGGTGATCAGCGTGTTGTTCGGATGCATCAACTGCATCCGCATGATTTCCGACAGCACCCCGCCTTCGATCCCGGCAATGATCGCCCAGGTGATGTAGAGCGTGCCGATATCCTTGTGGTTCGTGCTCATCAGCCAGCGGCGGACGAACCCCGGATAATGGGCGTCATGCGCATGGGCGGCGTGGGCGTGATCGTGCGAGGCGGTGGTGGACATGGTCATATTCTCCTGGGCACGATGATTAATGGGTAACGGCCGGCGGCGCGGCAGCGCTCGCGAGCGTCACCCCCGGCAGCGCGGCGGCCTTCGCCTTTGCCGCCTGCTCCGCCAGCACTTCATATTTATGCACCTTCGGCACGTTGCCTTGCGCCGCGTCCTTCTTGGCCTCGGCGAGCCAGGCCTGGAACTGCTTCATCGGCAGCGCGACGACCTCGATCGGCATGTCGTCGTGGTTCATGCCGCAAATCTGGTTGCATTCGCCATAATAAACCCCCGGTGCGTCGATTTGAGTCCACTGGTGCCAGATCTGGCCGGGAATCGCATAGCGCTGCACACCGAGCGAGGGGATGAAGAAACTGTGCAGCACATCCTTGCTGGTGATCTGGAACACCACTTTCTTGCCAGCCGGCAGCACCAGCGGATGGTCGGCGGAAAGCTGGCGGATCTCGCCCGGCTTCAACTGGTTCGGCGGAATCGCGTAGGAGGTGAAATCGACTCCCTTGGCGCCGAGATAGTCGTATTCCCAGAACCATTGATGGCCGATCACCCGCACCGTCATGTAGCGGTGCTTATAGTTGGATTGCTGATAGATCATGTTGAGCGAGGGCACGAAAATCACGATCAGCAGCAGCGCGGGCACCACCGTCCACAGCACCTCGATCACCGTATTGTGCGTGGTGGTGGTCGGCACCGGGTGCCGGGAGGCGTGGAACCGCACCATCACGATGCCGAGCAGCACGCCAACCAGCGCGACCACGCCGAACATGATCCACAGCACGAACTGCATCATCCAGTCGATGGCCTTCTGGATCGGGCTCGCCGCCGGCTGGAACCACCACTCCCACGGGCGCGGCGCATGGATCGGAAACCCGGCAGCATTTTTTACGAATTCCGCCGCCGCGGCGTCCCGGAAGGACAGCATCAAAGCAATCGAGATAAATCCGCCTATCCAACCTATCATGCGCTTCGTCACTGTACTCATCGCTATGATCCGGGTCCCTACCATCGGGGATCCTCGATGGATTGTGTGAAGAGCTATACGGCCCCACAAAAATTAGGCATATGTGGGGCCGGTTTGGCGTCATGTCGGCGCGATCACTGCCGATGCGGTAGTCTGGGTTGGGCGACCATGCGAAGATAGGGCCGCAGGGTTCTCCAGCCCTCCGGGAAGCGGGTCTTTGCGTCATCGTCGGAGAGGCTTGGGAGGATGATGACCTCATCGCCATCATTCCAGTTCACCGGCGTCGCCACCTTGTGCGCATCGGTGAGTTGCAGGCTGTCGATGACCCGGATGATTTCGTCGAAGTTTCGGCCGGTGCTGGGCGGATAGGTGATGATGAGCCGAACCTTTTTGTTGGGATCGATGATGAACACGCTGCGCACCGTGACCGTGGGGTCGGCTTCCGGGTGGATCATGCCGTAGAGATGGGAGACCTTGCGATCGGCATCGGCCAGAAGCGGAAAATTGAGTGATTGACCTTGGGTTTCCTTGATGTCGTCTTCCCAGCCCTTATGGCTGTCGGCAGGATCGACCGAAAGCCCGATCGGCTTGGCGTGTCGTTTGTCCCATTCGGGCTTCAACCGCGCGACTTCGGCAAGTTCGGTGGTGCAGACCGGTGTATAATCCTTCGGGTGGCTGAACAGCACACCCCAGGAGTCGCCGAGCCATTGGTGGAATTTGATCGTGCCGTGCGTGCTGACCTGCTCGAAGTCGGGTGCGATCTGACCAAGTTGGATACTCATGCGCGTATTCCTTTCATTTTGATTTGACTGAATGAAGCTGATTTCAAGTGACATTCTGACTTTGACGGTGGGCGATCGACGGGACAGCGGACGACGGCATCGAGTCACCCCGGCGGACTGTGCCATCACCATTCTGGATCGCTGCGTCGATGGCTGGTGCGGCGTTCGATTTCGATTTGTTCATGCCCATCATGCAGAGCCCGAGGCCGCACATGACAAGACAGGGCAGCAGCGACAGGATGATCGGCGCCAAACCGGCGGCAACCAGCCAGCCCCAGCCGCCAACGGCAAGACCACCGCCGGCGATGACAACAAGGCCGACGACGATCGCAATCCGTCCGGTCAAGAAGCGCCGCCAGCCGGATCGGCGCGTAGTGCCGGTGTTATCGCAACATGCATTCATGGTTGAAAACTCCTTGGTTCAGGTGGGTGATTTCGACGAGATCACATGGGTCAGGAATCTGACCATGCGCGGGCTGTCCCAGACGGCGGTGCCGGATCGGAGACCGATCGCCTCGCCATCCGAGTTGATCAGAAAGCTGACCGGAATTTCCTGAAGATTGAGGATTTCCATGGCGCTGCCGCTCGGATCGAGAAAAATGCCAAGATGCTGGATCTTGAATCGGGCGTAGAATTCCTTGACCGGAGCCAATCCGCCGGTATCGATCGACACGGGAACGATCTGGAAGTGCGGACCGCCGAGTTTGGCCTGTAGCCGATCCAGCGTGGCTATCTCCTTTTGGCAGGGGATGTACCAGGTCGCCCAGATGCTGAGCAGCACGAACTTGCCGTGAAAGGATGCCAGCGAGATGTGCTGACCGGCTTCATCCAGGAACCTGAGTGCCGGAAATGTTTTTGGTGCAAAAAGCTGGAGTGGCGGATGTGCGGGGACCGCGGCGGATGCCGAGCCGGACGCTACGATCGCGCTGCCGGCCACCAGGAAGGGCAGTCCGAGCAACTCACGCCGCGAGGCGGGCAATCGAGACCAAATCCCGTCTTCTGGCCGACACGCAGTCCTGGTGTTCCGTCTTTGGTTATTCATGGGAATGCCCGGCTATCTGATGGGCCATGAATTTGACCACGTTCGGGCTATCCCAGACCACAGCGCCGGTCTCCCGCCCGATCTGCCTGCCGTTCGGGTCGATCAGGAAACTGGTCGGAACGCCTTCCAGGTTGAGCACCTGCATCGCGTTGCCGCTTGGATCGAGAAAGATACCGAGATGCTTGATCTTGATCTCGGCATAGAATTTCCTGACCGCTTCCAGTCCACCGGAATCGATCGAGACCGGCACCACTTCGAAATGCGGGCCGCCAAGCTTCGCTTGCAACCGATCCAAGGTGGGCATTTCCTTGCGGCAGGGGATGCACCAAGTCGCCCAGATGTTCAGGAGCACAAATTTGCCGTGGAAATCGGCGAGCGTGAGGGGATGACCGGATGCGTCGGAGAATTTAAATGTCGGCAACGGCTTTGGTGTGGTGATATAGAGCGGTGGGGCGTTCGGGATGGCGGCTGCGCCGGATCGCGGCAGGCCAAGCGCCGCGCCGGAAGCTGCGAGGGTAAGAAAACCACGCCGTGAGGATGGCGACAGGGTCATTGGGCGATCGCCTTTTTCATGACGTGGACGAGTTGCGGTACCGTGATGGACACCGGGAACAGATTCTCGAACTTTCCGTTCGGCGCCATCAAATAAATGAAGGTTGAATGACTGATCAGGCTCTGGCCGGAGGCTTCGTGATCGGTCGTGTTGAAATAGGCGTCGTATTCGCGGGCGACCTTGGCGATCTCCGGTACCGGCCCGGTGAGACCGATGATCTTGTTGCTGAACTTGGGCAGATATGTCCTAAGCACCGCCGGCGTATCATGGGTGGGATCGACGGTGATAAAGACGGGAGCAACATGTTTGGCGAGCTTCCCCAGCGCGTTCATCATGATCGCCATTTTTTCGAGTGTCAGAGGGCAGTCGTCCGGGCAGCGCGAGTAACCAAAATAGACCAGCATCCAGCGCCCGCGAAAACTTGCCGGTGTCATCGCCTGGCCGAACTGGTTGGTCAGGGCGAACGGGCCGCCGATCGGCGCGCCGGGAGAGATCGCCGAGTCGGTGGTGGTTGCCAGCCGGCCATGCGGCCTGCTCCAGCCGAGCAGATGCGCCAGAGTCTCGAGCGTATTGTGTTCCGTCACCCCGATAATGCCGGGATCGATGGCGATGGCGGTCAGTGCCGCACCGAGGCCAATCGCCCCGCCGATCGCGATCCGCCGCCCGATCCGGTGACCACGCCGGGGCTGATAATCTGAATATTCGCTCCGGTCGGTCATACGGGATGGGCCTTGCCTTCATAGAGATAATTATGCGTCCGCGGACCCGGCATCCGGTCATGCGACAGGCGCTCCATGTGAAACCCGGCCTCCATAATCAACGCGTCGATCTTGCGGTTGATATGGCAGCCGCCGGCGATCAGTCCCCAGGGGCGATCGAGCCGATCCTGCCAGCGCGCAATGCCGGGTTCCGGCGCGCGGCCATGCTCGATGAACAGAAGCGTGCCGCCAGGCTTGAGCACCCGCCGCGCCTCGCGCAGCGCCTGCACCGCGTTCGGGATGGTGCAGAGCGTCCAGGTGGTGACGACACTATCAATGCTTGCAGTGTCGATCGGCAAAGTCTCCGCCGAAGCCTCGATCAGTTCGACTGGCACGATGGCGCTCGTGACACGATCCTGCGCCATGCCCAACAAGGCGGACGAAGGATCGACGCCGGTGACCGATGTCACGCCGGCACCATAGAGCGGCAGATTGAGGCCGGAGCCGACGCCGAATTCCAACACACGCCCCTGTGCCACGCCGATGACGCGCGTGCGGAACGGTACCAGCGCCTCCTGACGCATCACAAAATTCAGAACATAGGGAAGAATCCTTCGGTCGTAGAAATTCATCGTGCGGCCTCCGTACGGGGTGGTGGTCCGGCCGCGCGCCGGAAAGCCTGCATGACGACGCCCGGTGTCAGCAGAGACGGCAGCATGATGCCGGATGGTGCGCCGGGGCCGTAGACCACGTCGAGCGGCACTCCATACCGTCCGAAGCTGCGCAAATAGGCGGTGATCGGCGCACTGGGGCGGGTCCAGTCGGCGCGCATCGCGACCACGCCGGGCGCGCGCAATTGTCGCGCCACCGGGTTACGGTCCAACACCGTGAGCGCATTGACCTTGCAGATCAGGCACCATGCGGCGGTGACATCAACGAAGACAATCTTGTTTTCGCCAATCAACGTGACGATGCGGGCCTGGTCGAATGTCTGCCAGATCGTGTTGTCGGCGCGTTGTTTGGTGGGTGCCAAGCTGGCCGGGGTGATCGATGGTTCGATAATGGCAAGGGCGACGGCAGCAATCACCGCGAAGGCTCCGATGCGGCGCAATCGGCCCTGGCTATTCCCGAGACGATGACGCCAGAACAGCAGCGCAAGCATGACGAGAATTGTAGCGCCGATGACCAGTGCGGCCATGGGCGAGACGACCGCTTCGATGATCCAGACCAGCCAGATCGCCGTGCCCAGCAGGGCAAAACCGAGAAGAACGCGGAGCACAACCATCCAGCGCCCGGGCTTTGGCATCCAGCGCACCAGGCCGGGGAAAGCCGCGACCAGCAGGTAGGGCAGCGCCATGCCGATCCCGAGGGCTGCGAAAATGCCCAGAATGACCAGTGGCGCGCGAGCGAGCGCGAAACCGACCGCGACGCCGATAAAAGGTGCGGTGCAGGATGTGGCAAGAAGCGTCGCAAAGACGCCGGTCAGAAACGCTGCGGTTCTGGCACTGGCTTCGCTGCCCATGGTCGCGGTTCGTGCCGCAAGCCCGGGGAGCGGGATCGGCAGCCACTCCCACAGGCTTGCGGCGAACAGCGTGGTGATCGCCGCCATCGCGCCGAGAAACCAGGGTTGCTGGAACTGGATGCCCCAGCCGATTGTGGCACCCACCGCCTTCAACACGATGATAATGAAGGCGAGAGCCGCGTAGGAAACAATGATCCCCAGCGCGGTTGCCAGTAGCGTGATCCGTAAATCCCGCCGCGCGCCGCCCGATGCTCCGGCGAAGCTCATGAGTTTGAGCGACAGGACCGGGAGCGTGCAAGGCATCACGTTCAGGATCAGACCGCCGAGCAGCGCGATCGCGAGGATCAGCATGATGCTCACACCGGTGCCATGTGCGGGCACGGGGCCGAACACCGGGGTTGCCGAAAACGCCGCCGCACCCAATCCGTTTTCCAGCGTGAATCGCAGTTTTCTTCCGGCGATGGCGGCCGCTTTTTCGCCCTTGAGGGTCACACTCAGCACGCTGCGCCGATGTCCGGTATCGAGCCAGATTTTTGGGGCACCCGGCGTTGCGGTCGAAAAATGGTTCTGGATGAACAGATCGGGGCGCGACAGGCGGGCGCCATGCGCATCGACAACAAGGGACAATATCGTCGTATTCTTGTGTCCAGGCGATTTGGACACCACCACTTGCAACAGGCTCAGCCCTGCTTGAGCCAGCGTGCCTGGCACGCGTGTCCAGGCCTTGGCGATCAGGGGCGCTTGCGGTCCGGGGCTCGCGAGGCCCGCAGGCAGGGGAAGCACAAGCTTGGCGGTGTAGGGGATGCAGATCGTCTTGCACGCCGAATAATGCACGAGCGCGTGCAGAACCATCGGCGCGCCGGGGTGTTTCGGCACGATCGATAGCGGCAGGACAACGCCGTGCTCGTAGCCCTGGGTAACCAGGCCATAGAGCAGATAGCGGTGCGGTGCAGGCCAGTACATTTTGGTCGATTTGACGTTGGTCGATCCCGCCCAGTCGATCGAGGGCGGAATGCCCGCGGCACCCGGATTGCGCCAATAGGCGTGCCAGCCACGCTCGAGCCTGATCTGCAAACCTGCGTCGATCTGCGGTGCGTTGCCCACAGCCTCGGTCGCGGTGATCAACCGCGCCGCCGCGTGCCGGTTGCCGACCCATTGGGTGCTTGCGGCTAAAGCAGATGTTATCGAAAACACCCCCAGCATGAATGTCAGGATGAGTATCAGAATGGCGGCAAGACGCGGCTGCGACCGGATGATCATCGGCAGGTCTCGACGGACAATGCGCAAGGGCGGCGATACGCGAACCAAAGCGCCACTCCCGGCACGACGACCCATTGCAGGAAAGGCGATAGACCGGTGCCGAGCACCGGCAGAACCGGCATCGCCGGGCTATAGGCCCACGCGCCGCGCACCACGACGTTGAGCCACTCGCTGAACATTGTATAGGCGACACCGCTCGTGAGCGTGACGAGAACGGCACGCCCGCCATTTGCAAACGGCCATTGCCGCCCGGCCGCAATGATCCCGAACAGCATCGTGACGGAGCCGATCAGCAGATCGCCGATCCAGCAATGCAGCACGGCAAAAGCAAGATAGGCGAAGCGTGCCGTCCGCCAGATCGTGTAAAACGGCAGTTGCATCGTTTCCCAGACAAGATTGCCGATCGCCATGGTGACGAAATACCGGCGTAGCACGGTGCGGCCAGCCACGGTGGTCAACTGCGTTGGCAGCCCTAACATCGCGAGACGGCAATTGATGCGCATGTCGTTTGTCCAGAAGGTAGACGGCCCGGTGACGCGGAGAGCAGCGCGTCCCCGGGCGCCGATCCGTTACGACTTTTTCGGGGCGGCTTTGCCCATCATGGTGCCATGATGAGCGCCCATCGTGCCATGACCCATGTTGTCGGCCATCTTGTTCATCACGCGGGTGCAGGCGTTCATCATCGCCATCATGCCCATCATGCCAGCCATACCACCGCCCGCCATGCCGGCACCGGTCTTGCCCTTACCGGTCATCTTGCCCCCCGACATCATGCCGCCGCTGTTCGTGGTTTTGGCCTGTGGCGCGGGTGTGGTCGCGGCAGTGGCGATCATCGGCGCGGCGAAGACCGCGACGGACATTGTGGCCGCGATGAGTGAAGTCCTGAATTTCAGCATTTGTGAGTTCTTTCTGTGATTGCCGAGCACAATGCTCAGTTGACGGTTGCGAACACGACCGGTTTCGGCGTGCCGACCAGATAGACCGCGATCGGCTCGGCTTTCATGCCTGCCATCGCCGGCATTCCCGGCAGACCGACCGGCATTCCCGGAATCGCCAGCCCTTTGGCCGAGGACGGTTCGGCCAGGAATTTCTTGATGAGCGGGGCCGGAATGTGGCCTTCGAAGACATGGCCGGCGAGCTTGGTCAAATGACAACCGACCAGCGACTTAGGAACGCCGGCTGCCAAAGTGACCTGCTCGAGATTGGGTGTTGGAATCACCGTCACCTTGAAGCCGTTCTTGTCGAGATATTTGGCATAGGCTTCGCAGCACGAGCAGGACGGATCCTTGTAGAGCGTTGCCTTGATCGGCGCGGCGGCAAGCGCCGAGACCGGCGCCAAGGCGGCCAAGGCTACGGTGGCATTGAGCAGGGTGCGTCGGTTCATCGGTTTGACTTTCATCTTTGGTTTGAGGGTCATGCCACGCGGATCACCGTCATCAGCCCGTTCACCTGGTGCTCGATGACGTGACAATGGAACATCCAGTCGCCCGGATTGGTGGCGGCGAAGGCGATTTCGACCGTATCCTTCGGGCGCAGGATCACGGTGTCGCGCAGGTGCGGATAAGGCTCTTTCACACCGTTGCGCGACAGCACCGTGTAGCTGTAGCCGTGCAGATGCATCGGGTGCCAAAATGCGGTGTGGTTCTCCAGCGTCAGCAGCGCGGTGCGGCCAAGCGGAATCGTGAAGATCGGCGCCATGCCGTCACTCGTCCGGCTGCCATCCTTGATACCCCAGATGGGAGCGGGCTTGCCGTCGGCTGTCATGCCCATGCCGCCCATCATGCCACCGACGATATCCAGATGGTGGCGGATCGGGTTGCTGAGATCGGGCTTGGGCACTGGATTTGGCGGCAGGATGATCGGCTGTGCCGGCAAGGAGCGCCGGCGCGGTTGCTGCTTCGTGTAAGCCAGCGTCACCAGCCGATAGGTCGCATGCCGGCCGTAGAAATCGTCGATGACGGGATAATCGCGGCCGGGCTGGCCGGTCGTGTCGAGTTGCAGATCGACCCGCTGGGCCGGTGCAATGATGACCTGTCCGTTGGCGGGCTGGAAAGGATGACAAGGCTGACCGTCGAGCGCGATCACCGTGACCCGATGCCCCGTGAACCGCAGTGCCATGAACCGGGCGAGGCAGGCATTGACCATTCGGATGCGGAGCCGTTCCCCGGCACGCAGCTTGATCGGTCCGGGGACGACACCGTTGATGGTCACTACGCTGCCGATCCGCCCACTCATCGCCGCTTCCATCGGCGTGTCGAAACCCGGCACGAACTGATCGTTCGGCTCGAACGCCCAGTCCTGGAGCACCCAGAGCAATTCGCGGTCGAACGGTGGCGGTTCCGGCTCTTTGACGATCAAGGCCCCGGCCATGCCGCGACCCATCTGGTGCGCCGTATGTTCATGCGGGTGATACCAGAAGGTGCCGGCATCGGGTGGGGTAAACGCGTAGTGGAAATCGGCACCCGGCCGGATTGGCTTCTGGGTCAGGAACGGCACGCCGTCCATATCGTTCGGCAGCCGGATGCCGTGCCAGTGCACCGTGGTGCCCTGGTCGAGGCCGTTGGTCACTGTGGATTGGAATGGGACGGCCTGGTGCATGGTCACCACCGGGCCGGACACCGTTCCGTTATAGGCGAGAACATCGGTTTTGGGGCGGTTTGCACCCAGGATCGCGGCCTTGGCAGGAGCTGGCCGCAGATCGGCGGTGATGGCACGGCTGGTTGCCGCGTCGGCAGGCGCCGCCCAGGGTAGCACGGCAGCCGAGGCGGCAGCGCCGCCCAGCTTCAGCAGAGTCCGTCGTCGCACGACGGACGGATATTCGATCGTCATAAAATCTGATCCCACGCAGACCGTGGATCGGGCATTTGGCAGGCCGGATCACGGTCAGGTTGGGCGCGTCAGCGCCCGAACAAAGCGGCTACGCAAACCACCGGAGATTTGCGCACACAACCAATGCTAGCCGCCGGTCCGGGAAAACCGGAAGGCGGTCAGCTCAGCGCGAGGGATCGAGGTGGCGGCGCGTCCGGTATGGGACGCAGACCGAGATGGGATGACGCGGCTAGCGGGTGATACGTCGTCAACACAGTGTCGATGAGCGCGACAGCGCTTGCCCCGCTTATCGGTAATGCCACCGCACTGGTGCAGGTCGGGGCGATGCAGCGCGCGCCCATGGGACGATGGTGCGCCTGGCCCGGACTGTGATGACCCGAGCAATCATGACCAATGCAGACAGGTGCCGTCGCGACCGCCTGTGTCATCGGCATCGCGCGCGCGAACGCCGGCACGCTCGTGGCGAGCACGAGAGCAAGGGCGATCAGGAAGTGTGTCATGGTTCGGAACACGGATTATGCATATGTCTCGCGCGACAGTCTGGCAAGGGGGAGAACTTGGCGGCGTGACCTGCAGGTAGAACCACGACACCTCACGATCACAGGAAATCGGTGAAATTTGCGTGTTCGACCATCAAGGTGCCGGCAAGTAGGATCACGCCGAGCATCAGGATCAGCGGTGTAACGGCATAGGTCATGACCGAAAACTGAAAATGGCCGCGCGCGGCGAGCCGTCGCATCTCGCGTCCCCAAGAAACCGCCCCAAAGGCCAGCAGAATTATCGATCCCCACAACCACCAACGCTCATAGGGACCGACGAGCAATTGCAGGTGCAGCGTCCACGCGCCGGCCAGGCCGGTGCCGGCCAGCATGATCGGCAGCGCGCAGCACGCCGCACAGCCGAACGATGAGACCAGACCCGTGAGGCTCAGCGTCGGGGACCATCGGCGCGTCATTCGGGAAACCCGTAATTGCAATAGAGAATGTACCTCGGTTTGGTTTGAGTCGGATGACCGTTGGGTGCCATTTCACGGATTATACCAGATCGAGAGAAATGTTTCAGATTTTGGTGGCTGTCGGGATTTGTACTTGCGATGTGGCGATCGACGCCTTCGCTTCCGCCGGATCGGGAAGGCCGGCGCGCGCGGCAATAATTAAAATCGCGACACTGAACAGCACCAGCACCACCGACAGGGCAGCATCCGACAGCGCGCCGGTTCCTGCGGTTAGGTTCTTCGGCCCCAAATTAGCCAGCGCCCATAGCCCCGCGAAATATGGCGCGATCCACCACGCGCCCGCGATTTCCAGATGCCCGAACCCGCCATACATCACGCGCTGTGTAATCGCGTAAAGCGCCGCGACGATCAGCACGTACAGCATGATCACGTTGGCAGTGTGCGCGCCGGTCCACACGATGATGAAATTGGCCACGATGAACGCTAATCCCGCGACCGGTATTGCGAGCGGCAGTTGGAACGGGCGCGGATAGCGCGCGACCGGCATGGTGCGGCGCAGCGTGATCAACGAAACCGAGGCCATGCCGTAGGACAGCAGGGCTGCCGCCGATACCACCTTGATGATCGCCCGCCAGGACGGCAAAGGCAGCAGAAAAATCACCCCGATCGCAAAAGCGGCAAGCACACCGACGATCGGCACACCGGCGCCCGAAAGCCGGGCGAATGGTCCGCGAACCAGGCCCTCGCGGCCGGCGGCGTAGAACAGGCGCGGTGTCGAGGTATAAGCGATGATGCCGGTGCCGGCCGGTGACACGGCGGAGTCGATATACAGCAGAACTGCCAGCCAGCTCATGCCCATCAAGGTCGCGAGGCCCGCGAACGGGCCGGACAGGCCGGTGAAATGCAGTTTGCCCCAGCCCTGCGCCAGCGCGTGCGGCGACAAGGCGCCGATGAAGACGGTCTGCAACGCCGCGTAGAGCAGACAGCCGATCACCACCGAGCCGATGATCGCGATCGGCAGATCGCGCTTCGGATGGCGGGATTCGCCCGCGAGCTCGACCGCCTGACGAAACCCAGTATAGGCGTAGATCACGCCAGAGGTGGCGACGGCCGAAAAAATGCCCGCGACCCCGTGCGGGGCAAAACCGTGCGCGGTGAAATTTCTGGGGTGAAAGCGTGCGAGCAGAAGGGCGATGGCGGTCAGCGCCGGAATTGCCAGTTTCCAAATCGTGACGATCCCGTTGATCCGCAGAACCAGCCTTATCGCCAGCGTGTTGATCAGGGCGAACATCGCCAGCAGAGCGACCGCGGCCAGAAAACCCGACTGGCTCAGCACGCCGCCCGGCGACACCAAGCCGTGATAATAATTGTTCGCATAGGTGACCACGGCCGTGGCTTCGGCCGGCGCCGAGGTCAGGTAGCCCAACAGCACCACCCAACTCATCACGGTGGCGAGCAGCTTGCCGTGACTGAGCTTGGGCAGCGCGATCACCGCGCCCGCACGCGGAAATGCGGTGGTGAGTTCGGCATAAACGAACGCGAGCAGCAGGATGGCGAACCCGCCGATCGCCCAGGCGATCAGCGATGCCGGCCCGGCCGATTTCGCGGCATTCAACGGGCCGAACAACCAGCCTGAGCCCACGATGCCGCCCAGACTGGCGAGGATCAGACCAAGGACACCCGCGTCACGCTTAAGACCACCACTCATGCAGCCGCGTGGGCCATGGTCTTCGTTGCTATGTCAAGGTCGAGCATCAGTTCCGATAATCTGATCCGCCACTCCGACGGCGGACCCAGGGAGGTGGACGAGGTGGCGCATGTATCGATGATGCATAAACCGGTGCCTGCCAGCAAGGGCGGCAACACGCTGCACGCCCGTGCGGCTCAGCATCGGAGCCCATCGGCGGTTCATTTTACTGGCCTGCACTCGCAATAGAGAACGCGCCTCGCGTTGCCCTGAAGCCCCCAGGCCATCAGCACGATGGCTGCTGCATAAAATTCGAGCTCATGCGTGGCAATGAAGCCTTGCAACGGCGTGGCGGCAGCGCCGACCGCCGGCAGGCTTGCCGCGATCGCGGCGATCGTGATCGGCAGAATCGGCGAGCAGCACAGCAACGGCGCAATCAGGGCGACGATCGAGCCCGACGCACTGCCGACGACACCGCCGCCTGAGCCCATGCGCCAGCCATAGACGCCGAGCGGTAGGGTCAGCGCCAGCAGGCCAGCCATCACGATCGCCAGGAACACGTCCTGGACGGTCAGAAACGGCAGCGCAACCAGACCGACGGCGCCCCCGGTTTCGCTTGCCGGCAGCAGCATGAGGTAGAAAGTGAGCAGGACGATAAAACTGATCGCCGCCCACATGCGATAGCCGGGGTGCCCAAACACCAGCCGCAACGCCCGGGGTATGACCATCGATCGGGCGCGGATAACCGCAGTCGCACTCATTTTGAATCCGACGCAATGAAATGCTTGATCTTTCCGAATGTCACCGAAGGTGCCGAGGACGTGGCGACGATCTGGTTCTGGGCGTCGATCAGCTGATAGATGTCCACGTAATGGTGTGGATCATACGCGGCTGCCAGTTCTTTTGTCGCATCGCCGAACACGAAATGCGGGTCTTTGAGCAACGTGGGCGCGACCTGTGCGGCAAATTTTTCGATCGTGATCCCCGGATAACCGCCGTTCTTGTAGTCGCGCAGCACAATGATCTTCAGGTTCGACCGGTCGATCAGTGCTTGATGATGCGCGAATGCTTTCAGACCTGCTTTGCAACTGCCGCACCAGGTCGCGACTTCCCAAATGATCAGCTTCTGACCGTGATAGGTCGCCAGTCTCACCAGATGCCCCCCCGACCGGAACGACGCGTCCGGAGCTGTCTTGGCCGATGTGACCGGCGGATTCTCAGGTGCCATCATCGGGGAAGGCGTCGCATGTGCGTAGGCCGGAACCAGAGCGGCGGCGGCAAACGCCAGGACAAAAATTGTAGATTTCGGGGTGAGATGACGTAAGCGTTTCATGGCGTTGGTTGCCTTCGGGTTGATGGTGGTCATCCGGCGCAGCAGGAGAGTTTGGCGACATCCTTCTGGAATCCCAGCGACGCGAGCTTCAGCCCCTCGACCGTGGTCAGATACGGGAACAATGTATCCGCCAGATCGGTGACCGTGAGGTCATGCTTGATCGCGAGCACGGCGGTCTGGATGCTGTCGGCGCTCTCGGGTGCCAGAATATGCGCGCCGAGCAGCCGCAGGCTGCCCGCCTCGGCGACGAGTTTGATCAGCCCACGTGTATCACGTGCCGCGAGCGCGCGTGGTACCTGGACAAGATCAAGCCTGACGGTGCGGATATCCTGGCCCTGACGGCGTGCTTCGGTCTCGGTAAGGCCGACGCTGGCAACCTGCGGATCGGTGAACACCACCTCGGGCATCGCCCGCGAGTCGTACCGGAGGATGTCACCATTCAGGGCATTCTCGGTCGCGAGCTTCGCGCCATAGGCTGCCATGTAGACATACTGGTCCCGCCCGGTAACATCGCCCGCCGCATAGATTCCGGGCCGGTTGGTGGCGAGATGCTCATCGGTCGTGATCGCGCCGTTCCGATCGAGCGCGATTCCGGCGGTGCCTAGACCCATACCGCTTGTGTTCGCGCGCCGCCCGGTGGCGATCAGAACTTGTTCAGCTTCGATGGTCTGGGCGGTTTCACCCGCCAAGAGGTCGAGTGCGACACCTGCTTCCGTCTGTCTGATTTGCCGATATGTTACGCCGCATTCGATCGTGACGCCCTCGTCACGCAAATAGCCGGCAAGTGCATCACTGATCTCCGGCTCAAATCCCGGCAACAAGCGCGAGCGGCAGACGATGGTGACGGCAACGCCAAGCCGTGCGAACATCTGACCCAGTTCACAGCCGATCACCCCGCCGCCGATGATCAGGAGGGATTTGGGCAAACGGTCCAGCGCGAGCGCTGTGGTGCTGGTGAGATAGGGAACCTCGTCCATTCCGGGAATCGCGGGCACGGCGGCCGAGGCGCCGGTGGCGATCACCACACGATCGGCTGGGAAAATTGCACCGCCCGCCTCAATCCCCGCATCGGTAAACCGCGCGCGGCCCTGAACATAGCGGATGGTCTCGTATTCCGGGAGCAGCGCCTGGTATTTGGTACCGCGCAGATCGGCGACGAGCTGGTCCTTCTGTGCCATCAGGGCCGACCAATCATTGATCCGCGCAGCACCCACGATGCCGGCGAAGCGGCTGGAAGATTTGGCATGATGCAACGCCTCGGCCGCGCGGATCAGGGTTTTCGACGGCACGCAACCGATATTCACGCAGGTGCCACCGATCGTGCCATGACCGATCAAGGCCACGTTCGCGCCGAGTTCGCTCGCCCGGATCGCGGCGGAAAACCCCGCCGATCCAGCACCGATCACCACCAGATCGGGGGTCGTGGCGCGGGAGGATGCGCAGCAATCATGTGTCGTCACAGCGTCCATGCCGTTGGTCCTTGTGGTGAGATCTGGATGGGCCTAGGCGACGATGTATGGGATCTGTAGTAGGTTCAGGTGCAAGCGAAAAAAATGCCAACGCACTCACAAAGGTGCGAGACGCGTTGGAACCGATGATCCTGATTGGCGCGCTAGCCACGCAAACGCGGTGCAATATCGAGACGATCCGGTTCTACGAGAAGATTGGCGTGTTGCCAAAACCGGCGCGCACCGAGGGCGGCCATCGAATGTATGGCCCCGCCCACGTCAAGCGCCTCAGCTTCATCCGCCGCGCGCGTGAACTCGGCTTCACGCTCGACGAGGTGCGCGCTTTGCTGCGCCTGGCAGACGAGCGCGATCGCCCCTGCGGCGAGGTAAAATTGGTCGCCGAGGCTCATCTCGCGGAAGTGCGGATCAAAATCACCGATCTGCGCGCCATGCAAAAGGCGCTGACCACTTTGGTCACGCAATGCGACGCCGGCGACGGAACCGATTGTGCGCTCCTCGAAGCCCTATTACGTCAGCGAACCTGATGGCGTAAAGCCGGTCGCGCTTTCTACGTATAGATGCAACCGAGCCCTGAAATTAATCGATTTGACTGATCTACCCGACCGCATGCTGGGCACCTTGACGATGAGCCAGATGACCCAGACTGGGCAGCTTCGGGTCGGAGAGGGCTGATCGCCATCAAAGGCCCAATCCACGGTCCCGACCGAGCTGCCAGGAAATCCCGCCATCTGTGACGAGTCCAACAACCTCTCGACCAAGGCGGCGCTCGATGACCGGTCGCCACGGCACGAGCGTGAACTCCTTGGCGTTTTCGATCAGCGCGTAGCGGCCCGAAGCAAGCTGCACCGTCTCGCGATAGATGCCGCGGATCGTCTCGCCTCGCGTCGCCAACCGGAACGGCTGGTCCCGCGTTGTGGCAATCTCCGCGCCAACTCGCGCCAACTCTCGGCCTTCGAGCGTTGCCAACAAATCTCGCCGGTAGAACACCCTTCCCTTCCCGTCCCGGCGCGCATCGCCGTGCGCAATGTGATGTTGCCGGCGTTGCTCCAGCGCCGTTTCAATTTCCGCGCCGAAGCCGGCCATGGTAACCGGCAGGCGGTCCCTGCCGATGAGTTGGCGATCCAGCCAGACGGCACCGTCGCTGGCGATCTGCGCCTCAAGGTCAAGCGTCGATAACACGCGCAGGCTGCCGCCTGGCGATCGTCCGGCATCATGGAGAGTGGCACTTTGTTCGAACCCGGTTGGAATGCGCCAATGATCGGCATCCACCCGCTCGACAAGTCCCGCGCGCCGCAGCGCTTCCAGCCGGCGGATATGCGCCTCAACATAGGCGTCTGGATCGACGATCCCCCGATCCGCGCGCACTACTGCGAAGTGATCTGCGGTCCGATATATGCCGTCGTTCTCTCTCGCGAGGCGCGCGATATTTTGATCGGCCGCGCGCGGTTCGCGACCTGCGGCGTCAACCTGGAGGATGGCGCCGATCGGTGTGGTCTCGATGCTCATCACTCCAGTCGGAAGCTCGATGTAATGGGCGCGGCCGTCGATACCATCGATGACCAGATGAAGGCGATCCCCCAATTCATCGGCACCAATCCCACGACCGAGCAGCCGGCCGATGATCGGAGCTGCTATCGCCTCATCCTTGCCATGAATGACGATCTGTTCCGCACCGCGCTGAACCTTTTGGCTCGCCATCGCGCGATGCATGGTTTTGATAATGTCGCCCTGCTCATTGAGCTGGCGGAGGGTCTGCTCCATCTGAGGCTTCAGCAACCAGCGGCCAGTATCGATCTCCTGGGCAAGATCAAGCCGTTGCAGCACTTGCAATCGCGCTATCCGGAGATGTCGATCAGAATCGGCGTGGCGCTCATTTCCGGTGGCTCGCGTGTCTACGACACCATCGGTCGTTTCTCCGGCCTCCCGCAGCAGGGCACGGTCGATCCGGGTCAGTTTTTCCTGATCGATTTCGCGAGAGAGTTTCTGCTGCTGCTCAACCGTGGTTTCCGGACCAAGCTCGATCGTGGCGAGTTCCGACGCGCGTTCGCGGATGCCGTGGGCGAGATAGGCTCCGGCGATTATCAGGTTCTCGCCCAGTTCATCGACGTCGCGGATTACGATGTGCGTATGCGGATGGCCAGTGTTGAAGTGATCGACCGCAACCCAGTCGAGCTTTGTCGCAAGATCCTGCTCGACCTGCCGCATCAGGTCGCGCGTGAAGGATCGGAGATCCGATAGCTGCGGTCCATCCTCGGGCGCCACGATCAGCCGGAACTGGCGCGGATCTCCCTCTGCCCGCTCCAGAAAGGCAGAACCATCGGCGCGATCCGATGTCGCCGAGTAGAGTTGACCCGGGGCACGCTCGCGGGTCACGCCATCGCGCTGGAGATAGCGAAGATGCACCGCGGCGGCGCGGCTACCGGCGCGCATCGGGCTGTAGCGCGCCTTGACCACCACCCTGCGGGCGCCTGGCTTGGTGTTCGACCAACCGCGAGGTGATGCTGCCCGGCCGCGCGCGAACGTGGCGCCACGGCCGCGCTTGGCGGGAAGGCTGGCAATAGGACGAGCGGCGTCCGTTGATAGGGATGCGGTTGATCGCCTGAGCGGCCCCGCACGAGAAATCGCGCGTTTGATTTGCGTCGATGCCAGAGCCCGGCGATCATCTCCGCTGCGCTTGCGTCCAAGCCGGGGACGAAGGGGCAGGTCATCTTCATTGTGAGCCATTGCCTGATCATGCCGATGACCGCTGAAATCGAGAAGGTGTCTTGATGGCACGGCAGAATCTGAAGCGAAGACACAGATCCTGGCAGGATGGACGTGCCCCTCGGCAAGCTCTTGGCACGGTGCATGGTCTCGTTAAACCCAATGTGCAGACACGAAAATCGCGGCGGTCAGGGTCGTGTGGTGCCGCGCACCTTTATCTTGCCCTCCGGTAAACTACAAAATCTCTACTGAATCCCGGGAACTTTGTCAGCCGCCGATTCTTGCCAAAAGACGTTTTTGATACGCTCGGTCACGATTCAAAAAACACGCTGTTTACCAACTCAAAAGCCCGCTATCTCGGTGCCTTCATGGTATGGCATCGAGCAATGCTTGCTGTCTGGTCAGGTCACCTCCTGCCACGAACAAACCACTATCGGCACTTGATGATGGATGCTGGATCGTCCGCAAATCAGTCGCGGTTTGATAGGCGAATATCGAAACGGGCGCACGACTTTCGCTGATTTGCGGCGTCTCCATCGACGCGTTGATCCTCGGCGCGACTACAGCAAGATAGCGCTGCGATTGCACCGGTAGTGCGCGCCCGGTGAGCAGAGTCTGCTCAAGCCGGGCCGGACCGGCGTTATAGGCCGTCAAAAACCACGGCGCGCCAAATCGGTCGAACATCTCGCGGAGATACGCGGCACCGGCCATGATGTTGTCGCGCGGTGCATAGGGATTGGCCCCGAGATTGTAGCGGGTGCGCAGCTCGGCATAGGTCCGTGGCATCACCTGCATCAGGCCCATTGCGCCGGCAGACGATCGGATCTGTTGCCCATTCAGTGTCAGATGGCCGCCGCTCTCGACGCGCATCACGGCCTTGATCCAATGTTCTGGCACACCAAAACGACGCGATGCCGCCGCGATGTCGGCCTGCCAGACGGCGATACGGGGGTTTCTGTGGTTGTGCACAGTCTTCGCCGGGCTATGGCAACGAGGCGATCCATGAAGCGGCACGAACAGCGCTGCTTTGGCCGCAAGACCGCACGTCGTGGCCAAGGTTACGAGGCCCATGGTTGGCATGTCCTGTGATGAGGATGCTCGATGACGCGGTAAAGAAAGAACGCTGCCAGCGTGCTCGCAGCGGTCAAGGGTAAAGCGCGCCAAAGCGCGCCGGCTGCGCCGCCCTTGACCTTCGCTGCGCGCGCCGGCGGTGCGGTAATTGGCAGGGACGGCAGGATGGCCGTCCCTGGGCCGAACAACAGGATGGTCGGGGAAGGATGTTCGCCGGTCATGGCAGATGGCTTCCGGGCGTCCAGAGCGGGATCACCCGGCCAATGATGCTGCTGATCGGCGTCGGCCCGAAATAGCGTCCGTCGAGCGATGTCGGCACGTTGGGGATCAGCACGAAGATGGAATCGGAGCGGAGCGGTCCGCAGCCGGTCCAGGCAACAAGTCTGCGTCCACGCCCGTCGCGTTTGAGCGCATCAGCGACGTGGTGACCGTCGATCGAGACCCGACCATCGCGCTCGCAAACGGTCTGGCCGGCGACGGCGGCGACGCGCTTGAGCAGCGGTACGCCAAGCGGCAGATAATCGCGATTCGCGAACAGAATCGCGCTGCGCCGGTCCGGCCAGAACAGCACATAATCGCCGACCCGCAGGTGATCGCGGCTCGATCTGGGCAGGACGCGCCAGAAGCCGATCGGTGTGCTGGCGGTGGCGTTCCAGACGATCAGCGGTCGCGCATGCAAAGCGGAGGCGGCGAGCAGGATCAAGCCCACGATCACGGCAATCAGGATTCTGTGGGGCGGGTGCTGGCGCGCCGTCATGATACGGATATCCGGCGCCGTCGTTGCCAAGCTTGATGCTGATCCGTGCGATAAGGCCGCGGTTCCTGGGCGCAATTCAGCCGGTTGTGTACGTGCCGCCAATAGGTCGGCGCGACATCCGCCGGATCGAAGCCGGCGTTCTCGATCACGCCGATCGTGGCGAGCACACGCTGAACGCGCGACCAACCCGACTGGCGGAGCAAAATCTCGCCGCCGGGGTCCACGCCAGGCACGGTCGAGTATGGTTCGACAGGCGTGCAGGCGCGGAGGATATCGACGCGCGATACGACCGTGCCGTAGTCATTCGCTCGCCAGCGGATGAACCCAAAGACCGCGTCGGGCGCGAACCAGATCAGGCGTCTCCGCCGATCCAAAATCTGCTCGGCGAAATCGTGACCAAAGCGCAGCCAGTGCTCAACACAACGACGGATTAACACCAGCATCACGCTGGTCCGTGGGTCATGCTGGGTCATTGGCGTTGTCTCCCGCCAGCCGGCCGCAGACTGCTTCTGAAGCCGTCCAGCGACGCGACACGAAGTCTGGAGAGGAAGCTCTGTACTCGCCGCAGCCCGCTTCTCGATGCCGCTTGCTTCAGGCGTGCTCGCCGGCGCGACGTTGGGGCTGAGCGATCTGAGCAATGCCGACCGTTTGAGGCGATTCGTGCGCCGATTTTTGGCCCTCGGCCGCCACCTATAACAAGGTAAGACTCAGTGCTAGAATCAGTAAGAAAGTAAGGACGCGAAACTCGCCCACAACCGGTTGAATTACTTGTGAAAAATTTGCCAGCGTCCGTTTGATAGGCCGCGCAATTACGGTTGATCGGCCGTGGGCCGTCGTGTGATAGGCCGCGGTCGTTCACAGTCGGTCCCCCCGATTTGGGGATAAAAACCCGGGGTTATCCCCAGGCACCAATGCGGCACTGTGGATGGGCACGGCATATCGACCGATCCTGATCCCCTCTTTGCCGCGGTGCCAGACGGGGTCGAGCCGATACGTCAGCAGCCGCCCGGTGCGCGTCAGTCTGCGCAGAGCTGCGAGGAAGTCGCAGTGCCGTGCGGTGCTTCCCGAGCGCGCGTGCAACAGGTCGAATGAAACCACCCAGCCTGTGGATTGTTGGCTGGCGTGCTTGCGCGCCAGCAGCCAGAGCCAGCGCTCGATGCCACCCGTCAGGCCGAAATAGTTCGGATGGATGGACAGAGCCCGGCGCTGCCGCACCGGCACGAGTAACCATTCCGGGAGTGTCAGCAGGATGCCAGCCGGGGTCGTTTCCCAGGCCTCGATCCAGCGGAACCGGGTTGGCGCGTTATCCGGCGCGCCGAGCGTGGTCTCCACCTCGGTGCGCGCCAGACGATCGATGGCGGCGGTCAGCCGGACATACTGGCTGCGGCCGGTATCGCGGCCCAGAAAGCCGAGAATGCGCCGTGCTGGAGCAATCAGCCGCGTCGAGATCTGCAGTCGCTCATCCTGCGCCTGAACGAGCTGTGCGGTGGCCCAGATCAGGATATCGGCATCCCAGATCGTCGCGATTGCGGTGGCACCCGCCACCGGTGCGACGTGAATGAAATGCTTCTTCCCCTGATAGAGGATTGGTGCTTTCCGGGGCGTCTTGGCGAGGCTGAACCAGGGCCAGTTCATCAGATCGACCGGAATCCGCGGACGGGCGTGTTCGAGGATCGCCGGCAAGGGTTGATCACCGCTCATCAGGTCACAAGCCTGCCGGACGTCCTGGTCCGCGGGCGACGCGGGTGCCGGGATCAGAGGTGGATTGCCGAGCACCGGATTCGGCCCATTCCTGCAGGTCAGCCAGCCGATAGACAACCCGGCCGCCGATCTTGCGATAGGCGGGGCCACTGCCGAAGCTGCGATGTTTCTCCAGCGTTCGGCCTGACAGGCCAAGAAATCGTGCGGCTTCCGGTGTCCGGAGATACCGTGGTGGCAGATTGGGTAGCGTGTCCTGTTGCATGGCGGCGATCTCCATCGGGCGGCCGGCAATCGGCTCGCATCGCCACGCAGGATCGGCGTTCGGCTGAGCGTTGCTGAGGGCCGTTTTTGGGGGGAGGCAAAAATCGGCCGGTAGGCCCCGGGTGACTCGGCAGCGTCGGGGATTAAAGCACTCTACATTGACATCCCGGGAGGCGGCGGCTTCACTCCGCGCCATGACGTATCGTCAGCTCAACGCAGCGCAGCTTCGCGTCACGATTACGGATATCGAACCGCCAATCTGGCGGCAGCTGGTCGTGCCGCTGACGTGGGATCTCGGGATGCTCCATCAGGTCATCCAGGCAGCGTTCAACTGGTGGAATTATCACATGCATGAATTCCGCATTGGCCCGCTTCGCTTTGGTCCCGTCGCGGAAACAAACGACCCGTCTGCCGGGCTCGATGAAATGTCCCTGGACGAAACGTCCGTTCGCCTGCTGAATTTTGGACAACGCCCAGTGCCAGCATTCCACTATACCTATGATTTTGGCGACGATTGGCGCCATTCGGTAGAGATTGAAGAGTTTCTGGCACTTGATCTGTTTCCCCGCTTCGCGACCTGTGTCGACGGCGCGCGTGCGCGACCCCCCGAAGATGTTGGCGGAGTACCAGGTTATGAGGAGTTCCTCGAAGTTATGGCCGATCGCAGACACGATAATCATCGAGAGACGAAAGCTTGGGCGGGCGGCCATTTTGATCCGGAATGGTTTGATCTTGCGCTGATCAACAAGGATCTAAAGAACGCCCTCAAGCCTAACGTGCAGCGGCGTCTTTACCAGCCAAAGCCGAAGCGTCCGGCGCGGTGCTGATTTGAATCGCGTTTGCCCTTTCAAAAGGATTGCGCCGGCTTCTGGCCGTCGTGCTTTGCCCAAGGCGTTGTTCGACCGTGCGGTAAACGTGACATTTCATTACATAACTGCGCGGCACGTAGGTTCAGATCGGACGCGGTGGCTTCAGCAATCTGAAAGCGGCACCATCGCGCCAGCGGCGGGCGGTCGCAACGAGGGTGCGAACGCGACTACGGGCGCCGCTGTCCTCCCAAGCGGCCGGCGGCTCGCCGAGCAGGGCGCGATGGATGTCGCGCTCACTTGCGCCGGCCGCGGCAAGGTCCAGCGCCCAGGCCATGTAGGCGATCTTCAACCCGCGCGGATGCGGTTTCGGCCTCGTGGTGCTGGAAGCGGCCGGAACCCGCGGACGGGCGGCGAACCTCCAGAACGCGTGCGCCGCCTCCAACCGCTCCGGATGCCAAGCATCCCAGAGAACAACCGGCGTCAGCGATGCATCCGCTGGCGGGGGGTCGCGCGATTGGAAAATCAGATGATGACGCACGCTGGCCGACGGCGCGACGACGAGATGATAGCCATCCGGCGTCGGACGCCCAGTGTAATGCGCCCCCCAATTATCGGGGTCGAACCGCACGAGGGATTCGCCAATCGTTTCGTCAGTGCCGACACGAACATGAACGACACGAGCGGTTGCCTCTGCAATCCAGAAAAGCATGGCCCCGTCACCAGTCGTGTCGGGAGTTTCCAGGAAATCGCAACCTCCAGCGCGCGTAGAGCGACAGTGGCGCTTCCGGCTGCGGTTCGTGCGCGCGCTCTACCGCGGCCACGTAATCCTCTCGGTACGCGGCGCTGCGTCGAACCAACTCCCAGACCAGACCGTCCGGCGATAGGCTTTCGATATACCGATACCGGGCGGCCAGCCGCTCTCGCGTGAAAGGCCGCATCTCGTGTCTCCAACGCGACAGCACCCCTGCCTCGTTATTGAATCGAATTCGGGTTGCCGTGCGACTTGGCAACTCCGGGGACAACAAAATTAACCATCAACTTTCCGTGACGGTTGCGGTATGGTCCGTTTGTTCAACTAACAAGCTGGACGTGCTACGAGTTGCTCTGGGCGTCGCTGGTCTGAAGTAGTTGCCGCCAGCCGGAATTCGCCATCCATCTCGCTCGTGCAAGATGCGTCACGTAGGCCCTGCGTGCGCGGTCGCGCTCTTTTGCCGGATCGATCAGGAGCGCCTCCCGCGCGACATCATCCCACGGCACGTGCTCACGCTCGGCGTCGAGCAGGATAACGTAATGGATCACGTGGATTTCGTCATACGGTGTCAGATGATCAGAGACCGGTGCCTCATCGGCGATTGGCGCATCGAATTTGGGTTTGCGCATGTGGATGTCCTTCTCGGCGATATTTTTCGCCCTGCCAAAGCTTTCATAACCAGATAGATTGCGGCGGCCAAGATCAAGCGCATCGCGGCGTGTCTGGCAACTCGCGTATTATAATGCGTAGCGCGCAAATACGCGATTGCGCTCCATCCTATGGATGGACATTCGGAGACTCTTCGGAGCAAATCTGCGGCGAGCACGGTTGGCAGCAAAGCTCAGCCAGGAGGCTGTGGCGATATTGATGGGTGTCGATCGCGCCCATGTCAGTAGCATGGAGCGAGGCAAACAGAACGTGACACTGCTTACGCTCTGGGCCGTATGTGATGGCTTGAAGATATCGCCAGCCAGCCTATTCGATGAAACTGTCGCGACGATAGCCGAGCGACCCGTATCGGCGCCGTCGGGGCCCCCTGCACCGGCCTCCCGCAAGCGATGTCGTCGTGGTCGCAACCCGTCAGTCAGTTGAACGCAGACGAAACGCCCCGCCCAGCTGGGCGGGGCGTCGTGGTGGCTGGCCTCAGCGGGACCAGATCAGATTGTAGCTGCCCTCCGGCTCGACCTCGACCAGGCTGGCGTAGATCGGTTGCGGGAAGCTGGGGTCGTCGAGCTTGACCGAGAGGTATTCGCGCCCAGTCTCCTTAGCCTTGCGGCGCCAGGCGGCTCCCAGCTCAACATTGCCCGCTGCGAAAACCCTGAAATCGGGAGCTTTGTCGGTGCCGTTTTCGGCGGGAACCAGCCGCGCCTTGGCGTTGATGCTGAGGGTCCGGACGGTGCCGCTGTAGCCGTTCGCGTCCTTGGTGAAATTGCCGATGATCGCCATGGTAGATCTCCTTCGCTTGGGTTGTCGGGGCCACCCCGTGCGGCCTCGATGGCGGTCCTGAAGCCGGGAGGCGATCGACCCGCACCGCTTGCGGCCGTAGCGCAGCGGAGGATGGCGCGGCGAGAGTTTCTTGCCTCGCGAGGAATGCCGCACTTGGGCGGCAGGGGAAGAAAGTCGCTGCTGCGCCGTTGCGGGCAGGCGATCGCCTTTCGGCTAGATCCGCCCATTACGAGGCCGAACGGGTGTCAACGCGCCAAGCCTCAAGGAGAGGATGGCGAATCCGGTCGGCAACGATCAAGGTGCCATGATGGCACGGCACTGCCGTATGAGTTTGCAGCATGCTCGGCCGGTTGTTTCCCCCACAGCGCGGAGCAAGCCGCTACAGGGGGTTTACCGATCGGCAGGATCGACGTCTCGCCTGGATGCAAAAAGAGGCCTGAGGCGCATGAGCCTGTTGGTCCATCCGACTACGGCTGACGGCAGTTCTGTATCTGCGTGATAATGAACTGGCACTGCGAGCAGGGGAACGGATTGGGCACGCGTAGCCGACTTTCGATTACCAGCCTGTCGTATGTGTGCCCGGACTGTACCGTCGTCGCTGCCATGGACTGCAAATGGACTGGAGGGCTATTTATGGAAATTCTTTAGGCGGTCGGTGATATCAGCATGATTTGCTTCCTATTCCGTCATGGACACGAAGAGCAACTTCGCTCAGAGACACGGGCTTGCTCTCACCACCTGACAGAACAAGGCTTGTATGATTCCGGCTCTCTGGCTCCTCGTCCTCGTCCTGGGAACTGCCGTTATCGTTTGGGGCGCCGAAGCATTTACCGAACATCTCGGTGCCGCGTCGGTTCAGCTCGGGGTCAGTGCGTTCGCCCTTGCGTTATTGCTGGCTGGCGCCGAGCCGGAAGAGCTCGCGACGGTGGTGACGGCCTCGCTTCGCGGCTCCCCCGGCATCGCGCTCGGAGATGTGATCGGCGCCAACGTGACGATCTGCTGTGTCGCATTGGGGGTGGGGGCGTGGCTGACGCCGCTGCCGTTCCGCCGCGGCGTCATGCGCTATGACCTGATCATTCTCGATGTCATGCTGCCGGGTCAGGATGGCTGGTCGGTGCTCAAGGCTCTGCGTCAGCGGCGCGATCAGACGCCCGCTTTGTTCCTGACCGCGCGGGACAGCGTGCCGGACCGGGTTCATGGCCTCGAACTCGGCGCCGACGACTATCTGGTCAAGCCGCTCGCGTTCTCCGAGTTGCTGGCACGGATCAGAACCATCCTGCGACGCGGGCCGGCGCGTCAGGTTGCGACAGTGCAGGTCACCGACCTCGAAATCGATGTGCAGCGCCACCGGGCGACCCGGAGCGGCCGGATGTCCGCGTTCGTTCGGCCGCGACCATGCTGCAATGGGCCATCGAGCGCTACCGGCGCGAAAAGCAGGCGCCGTTGCTCAAGCGTGCCGGGCAGGTTTTCGCCACGCTTACCGACGGTTCCTTCAGCGACCTCCGAGTCGACTTCGATGAAAACGACAACGCCCAACTGGCAGGTCTTCGGCCCGGCAGCGAATTTGTCCGCGTGGGCGGTATGAGTACCGGTACTGCCGACCAACACTCTATATGGCTCTGCGCATGGCTTCGGTGGAAGATTATCTTGATCGAGCGGACGCCCATCCGTTCGTTGCCGACGATCTTTTCATCAATTTCGATGATGCCCGCGCAGCGGCGGGGTTTGAAGTTCTTGGCCAGTTGGCCAGCAAGACTCAAATCCTGTTTTTTACGCACCACCGGCATCTGGTGGAGATTGCCGAGCGTATATTTGGCAAATCGGTAAACGTTGTCTCCATGTTAGATGAGCCTGTGACTTCCGCCGCCTGACGCGAACGCTGGCTGTGAAATCGCGGCGAGCGATGACCCTACCCAAGACCCGGGCTATGTCATTGATTAATCGAGCAAATTCATCTCACAAAAGGGGGCTGATATCGTGCGAAACTTGTCCCCTGCATTTCACGTTTTCCTTCAAAAATTCAATATGTTAGCCGGCTCTGAGACAGGGTCGCGGTTCGGCGCGTTTTTTATTCCCGAACCAGCCGATATCTTCACACACGACGCATCCTTTACAAATTATACGATAAAATTCGCACGAGCGGTGACGGAGACAACTATCCTCGCCACCGCTCGATTTCGATCGCCCAATTTATCTGAAATGCGCGTTCACGCTCGCATAGGCCGTGAACGGCGCGCCGGGCTCGGCAAGGGTCTGGCCCGCAACGCCATAATAGCCGCCGGACGAGATATATTCATAGATATTGTATTGCTTATTGGCAACGTTCAAAAGATCAACATTGAACGTCAGCTTGCGTAGATAGGACGCGTGTGGCGTTGCGACCGAAACCTTCATCCCGAGGTTCAGAACGCCATAGGCGGGCAACTTGGTCCGCGTCGGGGCACCGATATTGTTATTATAGATATTCTGGGTGCCAGTATATTGATACCAAATTCTGGGCTGATAGATTGTATCATGACTGAACAATGTATAATAGGCGCCGGCATTGAATGTCTCCGCTGGGACATTCGAGATCGGCAGCCCCGCATAGGATCCATGGCTCGGGCTGGTATAGTTCAGATAATTCGCACTCTCGAAACTGGCATTGGCAAAAACATGCAAATTGTAGAGCGGATCATCCTCGGCATACAGATTGACGCCATGAAACACCGACGATCCGGATGCGAACAGGCTGTAAAGATGGCTCACCACCGGGATTGGAATAATTTCATTCAGATCATTCAGGTGGTAATAATTGATGCTGACGATCGCGTGATGCAGATAGGGCTCGTTAGGAATGAATAGTTTGGCGCCGACCTGATATTGCGTCGATTTCTGCGGCTTCAGTGTCGAGCTCAAAAGATGGGCATAGGTTCCAGTAGCCCCCGCTGGTGCTTTGTAAGCCGTTGAATAGTTGCCATACAATGCGATGTCATGGGTTAATTTATAGTTCACTCCGATCGATGGTTCGATTTCGGTGAAATTCGTCGTCGAATTCGGCTGATAATCCCCGTTATGGCCGATCAGATCGGTCACGCTGGTCGGAAATGCCGCCTGGCTGTTGTTCACGAAATTGGTATGGAACGAGACGATACGGACGCCAGGCGTTATCCGCAAGGCTTTAGTCGGCTGGAAGTCATCCTGGACAAAACCTGCGAGGTCAGTTTCATATAAATAGGAACTATGGAATGCATTCGGTAATTGGAGGCTGTAATTCGCCGGCGCGCCGTTGATCAATGCCGGTTGTCCCGCATTGGGACTGAGTGAGTTGTAGGTGGCCTGCAATGTTGGATTGTAGAAATCTAAAAAAGAATTATATTTAGAATAGACAAAATAGCCGCCAACTGAAAGCTTATTATCTGGCAGACTGAATGTAAAATAAGGCTTATCCCCATAGGTGTCGCTGGCAGCATTGTAATCTTGATTCAGAGCGCTGGGGGAGTTGCCGATATTGTCGTAATGGAGATGAATACGGTTCCCGTAACGGAAGAACAGCAGATTATGGAATGTTGTATATGAATCCACATGATTGGTCAGACGTGAATACAGCAGATAAGTCCGGATCGGGGCTTGCTTGAAATAGATCGAGCGCGGCAGGGTTGTATAGAACCCTGTCGTCTGCTGGCTGTAGATTGGCCCCGGATTGATCGCTCCGGTGATACTGTTCACGCCGTTGATTGTGACATTCGGGTTCGCCGTCGTCGGGATCGGCAGCGGCCTGAACGCCACACTCCGCGACGCGAATCCGCCGATACTGATCCGCCCGTTCGAAAACGTCTTCACCAGTTTTCCGTAATAGGCGTAGCTGCTCTGTGGATTGTCGAAGCCATATCCCCGTAGATAATTACCGCTGCGGTCGATGGTTCCGGCGAACACCGCCGACCAGCCATTGAATTTCCCGGTATCGACCGAGAAATTCGTGCCGCGATTGCCGTAGCTGCCGAAAAAACCACCGATCTCCGCCTGAGGCTTCGCGGTCGGCTCGATTGGTGCATAGTTAATCGATCCGCCGATATTGTCATACCAACGGTTCACCGGATATCCCGGCCCATACGTGACCGATAGCCCCTTGATGAACGACAGATTCGGAATTTCCGACGCCTGCCAGACGCCATAGGCCGGATCGATCATCGGCACCCCATCGAACGTAACCATGACGGTGCCGTCATTCGCATTGCCCGCGATGTTGCCCCAACCGGTTTTCATGCCGTTGATGCTGATGCTCGCGCGTGGTGCGCCCGTGGTCCCGTCACTTGCGATATTCACGCCAGGCGCCACCGAAAGCGCCTGGGCGGCCCCGGCCGCCGGTCCGACCACCCGCAACTGCTTACGCCCAACCACCTTGACGGATTGGGTCGATTTAAAAATAGATTTTTTTGTCGGGAGCTTGGACAAAGTGTCCAGAGCGCTGATCGAGGCCGACACTTCCCCGGCGTTGACCGCTGTTCCGTCATTGGTCGGAACCGTCTGTGCATCGGCATTCTTCAGGACGGCACTGAAATTGATGATCGTGATCGCTGTCGTTGCAAAAAGTAATATACGAAGGTTGTTCGCACCTCTTTTTGTCAAGCTGGTTTTTGAGTCCAATAAAACTTGGACACCTGATTGCTTCATTCTCAGCCCCCATCGTGAAGTAACGGAATCTTGATTAAAACAATCCATCACAGATTTGTGAAAGATTTTGTGTATTCATGATCCGTGTTACTTCATCAGCATCGAGGTTGAAATCATGTTAATATGACAGTTATGTTAAAATATTTATTTGATCTAGGGTGTGTCGTCAATTAAGCCAGATAGCGGTGGCGGTGAGGTGGACGCCTGCGAGGAAGTTTCTGGCGGTTTTGTCGTAGCGCGTTGCAATGGCGCGGAATTGCTTGAGTTTGGCAAAGAAGTTCTCGATCAGGTG
>NZ_JAIMBZ010000037.1:0-30448 GCF_025499445.1 Acidiphilium sp. AL | reverse complement strand
ACCCCGCATTCTACCCCGCCTTCCATCGCGCTTGCCGCCCATCGGAGCCGATGAACAGCCACACGATAGGCTCAGAAAACAAGGGATTTCAAGGGATTTTTCGATGGTGATCGACAAGGGGCAACCGGGGTCTGGCGGATAGGGTGTCCGCCTTAATGACCTTCGCGGCGGTTCAAGCGCATCCGGGACAGTCTGAAATCCCTTAGTCTATAGGCTGATATCTGTCTCCGCATCAATTCGCTTGCGTTCGCTCCGGTCCGCACATTATACGTATCCCGTTGCCCATCGATTCGGGTTTGGGAGATGAACCGATGCCCAAGATTGTCGAAAACAAGCTGACGGCATTGGCGGTCAGGCGCATCACCGCCAATGGCTTCTACATCGACGGGCGTGGCCTCTACCTGCGGATCGAGGATGGCCGGCGGCTCTGGGTGTTCCGGTTCACCATGCCCGGATCGGGCAAGCCTGCATGGTTCGTCATCGGGCAGGAGCGCGATATCAGCCTCGCCCAAGCCCGCGAGATGGCCCGTGAACTGCGGTTGAAGGTGCGGGCGGGCATTGACCCTCGATTAGAGCGCCAAGCCGCCAAGGCCGCGCGCAAGGCCGAGGCGGATCGGACATTCGAGGCGGTTGCCGAGAAATACATTGCCGCTCATGCCGCCGGATGGCGCAACGCCAAGCACGCCGCGCAATGGGCCGCGACGCTCGCCGCCTATGCCTATCCGGCGATCGGCGGGAAGCCGGTTGCCAGCATCACGACAGGCGACGTGCTGGACCTGCTGGACGGCTTATGGACGGAAAAACCCGAAACCGCATCGCGGGTGCGGGGCCGCATCGAATCCGTGCTCGATTACGCCAAGGCGCAAGGGTGGCGTTCTGGCGAGAATCCCGCCGCATGGAAGGGGAACCTGGACCATCTCTTGCCCGCCCGCGCCAAGGTAGCGCGGGTGCAGCACCATGCCGCCGTGCCGTATGCGGAGCTTCCCGCCGTCCTGGCAAAACTGGCCGAGGCGCAATCCATGTCCGCGCTCGCCCTGCAATTCGTGATCCTGACCGCTGCCCGCTCCGGCGAGGCGCGCGGGGCGCGATGGAATGAGATAGACCTCGATGCCCGGACCTGGACCATACCGGGCGAGCGGATGAAGGCTGGCAGGCCGCACCGCGTCCCGCTATCGAATGCCGTCCTGGCGGTTCTGCGGGCCGTGGCGCCACTACAGCGTGCGCCTGACGCCTTTATTTTTCCGGGTGGCAGGATCGGCTCGCCCTTGTCCGATGTCAGCCTGAGCAACGCCCTGAAAGCAGCCGGTGGCGGGTCCGCGACCGTTCACGGGTGTCGGTCATCGTTCAGGGATTGGTGCGCCGAACAAACAAGCTACGCATCAGAGATCGCCGAAGCCGCGCTCGCCCATGTGAACCGCGACAAGGTGGAAGCGGCCTATCAGCGTTCGGACCTCATCGAACGGCGCGCCCGGCTCATGCAGGATTGGGCCGATTACCTGGCGCGCCCGGCTGACAGCGCCGTGACGCCGATCCGCAAGGCCCGCGCATGAGCCCTATCGCCATCCCATACCCAAGTGACACTGTTGACACAGTTGACACTGTGGCGAGCGATCACCCGGCGCGGCGATGCTCTTGCCGGTCAAGCCATCGCTTCAAGGCGTCATTGGCGCGCGTCTGCCAGCGCGGCCCCGAGGCTTTCAGCTTGGCAACAACCTCGCGATCGAGCCGCAACGTGACCTGTTGTTTCGGTGCGGCGGCGGGCGGACGGCCGCGCCGGATCAGTTTCGGCCCGTCATACAGGGCGGCACGTTCAAAGAACGCATCGTCAAGCTCCGGCGCGGCGTCCGGGTCGATCCATGGTTCGCTGCCAGCGTTCGGCTTCCTGGGCATGGGCATACCTCATCGAAATGACGCGCCGCGTTCCATCGCGAGGCGTCCACACGATCACCACCATCCGGCCGGCGAGATATCCCGCCGTGATGAAACGCCGCTCGCCATAGTCCCGCCGGTCATCCGGTGCCGTGACATGGCGACCATCGAACAGCTTGGCTGCATCGGCGAAATCAAGCCCGCGTTGCTCGATCGTGGCGGCGCGCTTGGCCGGATCGAAAGTGATCCTCACCGATTTAATGTAGCTACAAAAAATGCTCGCTTCAAGCCTGATCGCGCATTGCTGCGAATAGATACGGATTGAAGCGAACTGACCGCGCCCGGCGGCTCCGGGCTTGAAAGGGATGGCGACGGGTGTGGACACACCCGCCGCCGGTGATCCCGGAACCTGAGAAGTCCAAACCCATGACCGGGACCGACTGTCAGCCTATCACACCGCCGCCGGAAAGCGCCATCGCGGACGTGCAAGCCATCGGGGCAATCCTCACCGATCTTGCCCGCACCGGACGGCCAGCCGCGCCGCCAGTGCTCGCGCTGCTCGGCCGCCTGCTCGATGCCGCCGCCACGGCGCTGGATGAGGCCAGCCCATGACGCGCAAGGTCCGGCATGGAAACCGCGCGCCGTTGATTGCCGCCCTCTCGAAACTCCACAGCATCGCTGCCGCCCGCCGGGCGGAGATCGCTGCATCATTGATCGCCGCCGCCGAGTTGGCGGATGCCGATTTTCAGTGGAACGCGCGTTTTTTTGATGCGGTCCGCACGAACCATCGAGAAAGCGAAATCCGCCTTGTCAAAGTCACCGAACGCTTCGACCGCACGCGCCGCAAGCTTGGTCAGCCAAAAGCATCATTCGACGCTGCCACGCTTTGGGAAAAACCGCTTATCTATGAGGATCGCCGCCGGCACGTTCCCGGATTGCCGCGCAATGTTCGGAAAACCCTCATCAGCCGCGCGCTGATCGCCGAACTCGAACACCAACTCGGACGCAAGCTGCGATTTTCACGCAACACACGCAACATAGGCGGCGGGCCAGATATCCGCGTGCTGGTCGAGGCTTGGAAACTCATTCCACGAACCGAAGCGAACCAAAACAATAACGCCGCAGCGGCCACCTTTTTCATTTCACTGATTCGATTCGAGCGGCGGCATCATCACAAAACGCCCCCGCGTTTATGAAATATGCTGCGCCGCACTCAGTTTTCACGAAGCGTTAGAAAACAATTTTCTAACTTTTGGCGCGGTTTGTATTCCTGCGAAATCTTTGGAATGGAAAGGAACACCGCTATGACGCCTACCACCATCAATCCCGATCGCTTATATCGCAGTCATGAAGTCATGCACCTTCTTGGCTGTCGGAACACTAAATTCTGGGCACTCGTGAAATCGGGCGCTTTTGAATGCCACAGACTCGGCGGTAGTGTGGTCGTTTCGGGCGAATCGCTTAAAGCATTCGTTAATTCATTACCGCCCGCTAATAATTATAAGCGGCCACCCCGCCCGGTTCGCCCCAGCCGCGCCAGCATGCCGTGAAAGGCCCGGCGCCCGTGCCTGACAAAATTAAAGCGATCGCCGCTCGCCTCAATCTCCATCGATTCGGCCGGGAATGGCGCGGACGGTGCCCGGCCTGCGGCTACGGATCGGGCGCCTTCAGCGTCACGATCGGCACACACGGAAAACTACTCTTTTGGTGTGCGGCGTGTCAGGACCGCGCTGCGCTCGCCGCCACGCTGGAGGCCGCTGGAGCCGGTCAGCTTCCGGCTCGGCACGATGATGACGGCGCCGAGGCGCACAGGGCGGCCGAGGCGAAGCGGAAGGCGCGCGATGCCGCCGCCACGATCTGGAATGGCAGCGTGCCGGCTCGGCACGATGATCCGGCTGGCCGATATCTGGCGAGCCGTCGCCTGGAAATCGCCATCGGCAATTCCGCGCTGCGCTATCGGCGCGATACACCGCATCCCGATCGCCGCCGGTATCCCGCGCTGATCTGCCGCGTTGATGGCGTGCAAGGCGAACTGATCGCGATTCATCGCATCTATGTGCGCCCGGACGGCACCAAGGCGAACACTATGCCGTCTAAAGCCGCCAAGGGGCCGATTTGGGGCGGCGCGATCAGGTTCGGGACCGGCCCCGAGGTCGTGATTGCCGAAGGACCGGAAACCGCACTCGCCGCCGGCATCCTGCTCAATTTGCCCTCATGGTCCGCGATCGCCGCCGGCAATCTGGCAAAGGGTCTGGTGCTACCGCCGGACGTGCGATCGGTAGTTATCGCCGCCGATCACGACAAGCCCGGCATCGAGGCCGCGCAAGACGCCTGCCGGAGATGGCGAAGGGAGGGGCGCGCGGTGCGATTGGTACTTCCACACGGCGAGGGCAGCGACTTCGCCGATCTACTCGCGGACCTGATGAACAAAAGGGGCGCCCAATGACCCAGATTGCCATTGCCGCTCAGAAGCCGGCTGCCGCCCTGTCCGGTGAGGCATTTGAAATCGGCGATGCGGACGCAAAACCGGCCGAGTTACAAGCGCAAACTGCTAGAAAAGGTGCGAGTGAGAACGGTGCGGAATCGGAACATAATGACTGCGGATTCAGCGTCTATGAGCCGTCCGATCCGCTTGCCGATCTTGTCGTTCGGTGCGCCGCCGATCCGGGCGCGCCGTTCAAGCCGGACGTGCTCGACGCCCTCGCCGAACTTCGCACCGATGATCGGGCGGCATTCGAGGCACTGCGGGCCGCACTGAAAGCGGCGAAAGTCCGGGTTTCCGCGCTCGATCAAGCGATCAGCGCCGCCGCCGGCACCGACAATGACCGGCAGACGCAAGCCGATCTGTTGCTTGAAATCGCTGCCGAAGCCGCCTTGTTTCATACCGGCGACAAGACCGCGTTCGCCGATATTGTCATCGCCGGTCATCGCGAAACCTGGCCGGTGAAATCCAAAGGATTCCGCCGCTGGTTAGGCCGCGCCTTCTATGAAAAACACGGCGGCGCACCGAACGGCGACGCCGTGCAATCCGCCCTGGCGGTGGTCGAGGCGAAAGCGCATTACGACGCGCCCGAGCGCGCGATCTATCTGCGCATCGGCGAGCATGACGGCAAGCTCTATCTCGACCTTGGCGATGAGTCCTGGCGGGCGATCGAGATTGACGCGGATAGATGGCGCATTATTGCCGAACCGCCGGTCAGGTTCCGGCGCGCCGCCGGTATGCTCGCCCTGCCGGAGCCGACGCGCGGCGGATCGCTCGATGCGCTTCGCAAACTGGTCAATGTGGGCACCGATCAGGATTTCATCCTGGCGATCGCATGGCTTCTGGCGACATTCCGCCCGCGCGGACCCTATCCGGTGCTAATCGTGGCGGGCGAACAAGGCAGCGCGAAATCGACCTTCATTACCGTACTGCGCTCCCTGATCGACCCGAACACGTCGCCGCTCCGTTCCCTACCGCGTGAGGATCGAGACTTGTTCATCGCGGCAAATAACGGGCACGTCCTGTCATTCGACAACGTGAGCGGCCTGCCGGGATGGATCAGCGATACCTTGTGCCGCTTGGCGACGGGCGGCGGCTTCGCGGTGCGCACGCTTTACAGCGACAGTGACGAAACTTTGTTCGAGGCGATGCGCCCGATCGCCTTGAACGGCATCGAGGATATCGTGAGCCGCCCGGACCTTGCCGAACGCGGCCTGTTCCTGACACTGACTGCGATTCCCGAGACCGCACGCCGGACCGACAAGGCCGTCACGACTGATCTGGACGCTGCCCGGCCTGCAATTCTCGGCGCGCTACTCGACGCGGTATCGGCTGGCTTGCGGCGGCTCCCCGAAACCAATCTCAACCGCCTGCCGCGCATGGCCGATTTTGCCATGTGGGCAACCGCGTGTGGTGACGGCACCCTATGGCCGGCCGGCGGCTTCATGGAGGCGCACGACGCGAACCGGGCCAGCGCGATCAATGACGTGATCGAGAACGATCCGGTTGCCAATGCGATCCGGGGCTTGGTGGATGGCGAAGCGCGGACCGCCTGGACGGGAAGCGCTCAGCATCTTCTTGCAGCGCTTCGGGAAATTGCCGGGGAAAATGTGGCCAAGGGCAAAGCTTGGCCGGAATCAGCCCGCGCGCTTTCCGCTCGCGTCACCCGCGCCGCAACTTTCTTGCGCTCGATCGGCATCGAAATCGAGCGCTACCGTGAAGGCCATGCCAAGACCCGTATGCTCGAAATTTCCAGCGCCGATAATAGAGGGAAATTACCGTCCGCACCGTCCGCACCGTCCGCGATGGCGGATTTCCGCCATTTTTCGGCGGACGGTAGCTCGGACCCTACCGTCCACAGACCGTCCGCACCGTCCGCAGACCGTCCGCACCGTCCGCAGACCGTCCGCAGTAACCCATTGAAAACAAACGGCGCAGGCGATGCGGACGGTGCGGACGAAAAAATCCCTACCCAAACTGGTTCCGAAAAAAACATAGTACCTGGGGGATGGATATGAGCGCCGCCACCTTGATCTGGCGCGCCGCCGAGGCCGGAGTGACGCTCCGGCCCCGCATATGGGCCGATGGCGCGGATCGCCTGCCAGATGACGTGAGGGCGGAACTCCGTGCCCATGAGGCCGATATCATCCGGCTGCTGCTCGACCGCGAAAATTGTAAGGCGAGGGGAGAGGGAAACGACGATTTTGCGTCCCCACCGCCCGCCGAACTCGATCCGAACGAAGCCGCCTACGCCAGCGCCGAACGCGCCGCGATCATGGCCGAGGGCGAGTATGGCAACCCCACCGTCGTGGTGCCACACCCGATGCCCGTTTCTTGGGCCGATGCCACCATTGCGCCGACGCCCGGCGCATACTGCCGGAACTGCCAGGGCAACGAATGGTGGTGCGAGGCGACCGCACCGAAAGGGTGGCGCTGCGCCCGGTGTCATCCTGGCGACCATCTGCCAGCCGATCGGCGGTGGGACGTGCGGACATGAGCGCGCCGTATACTCGCGACCAGATGGACCGCCTCGCCGCCGCCATGGCCACACTCGCACCGCATCGCCTCCCCCTGATCCGCGCCGCCCGCGACGGCCTCATCACCCTAATCCAGCCCCGCCGCAATACGACCATCCCAAGCCGGTTGCTCAATGACCAGGCCCGTCCCGCCGTGATCCTGATCGGCGACGACGACTACACCTCGACCGGCCCCGCCGGATGGACTTGTGCTCGGCGCGTGCGCTTTTGGGGGCGCGCCGCAATGATCCACGCCGCCGCCGCCGAGCCCGAGCATTACGAAACGATCGTCATCGCCGCCGCCCTGCACCAGCGCAGCGTGCTCATCGAGACCGATTCCACACACCAGCCCGCCTGGATTACGTTCCTTCAGCCCGCCATGGGTTGCCTCATCATCGCCTGCCCGCCGGGCCAATCGCACCCGGCGCATCCTCATCAGAGCGGCTTGCAATGACCGTCCCCAACCCCCCGGTTGCGCGCAACGACCAAACTCCGGCGGCCGCGCGCATGGCTCGCACCCGCGATCGACGCCGCAATAAACTTCTATTCGTCTCCGTCGAAATCCGCGAAAGCGAGCGCTCAGCCCTGGTCCGGCAACGGCTGCTCGAACCCGGCTCCGAGAACGATCCCGCCGCCGTCGCGCGCGCCCTTTATCACCTGTTCGACTGGATTTTCCGAGATGCGTAGCCACAGATCGCAGACCCCCACCCCACCCCCTAGGCTGGGCGCTCAAACTCCTATCCCATGCCCCGAGCATCCGCGCTGCAAATTCAGCAACCCGTTCCGTAATCGTATCGAAAGGACTTGACATGACCCGCACACTGATCCTGGCGACGACTTTGGTGCTGATTGAACCCCGATACCGATTAACCCCCCACACCGAGAATACGACTTTTCTCCGTGCCTCGCTCGCCGAAAGGGTCGGGCCATGAGCGAAAAGGGCCGGAAAAATGGCTTAAACGGCGGCTCTGGGGGGGTCGCGCGCGTGAGGAAGGAGCGGAAGTCTGTAATCCCACTGAATCGGCCGCTGCCGGCCGGTGCGTGCATTCCTCGGCACGGCAACGGGTGGATTATGCCTTGGCAGAAGGGGAAAAGTGGCAATCCGGGCGGACATCAAGGGGTCAAATGGGCGGAGGTTCTGGCCATCTGCCGGGAGTTTTCACCTGAGGCGACCCGCATTCTCATCAAGATTGCGTCTGATCCGGGCGAGGACAGCCGCGCCCGGATTGTTGCGATTCAAGAATTAAATAATCGGGCTTGGGGCAAGCCGAGAGAGCGGATGGACGCGGAAGATCGGGAGCCAGAACTGGATTTGAGCGGTCTGACGGATGCGGAACTGGCGGTGTTGGAGAAGCTCGGGGCGCCGCGTACTCCGGCGGGTGGCCTGGCGGGTGGCATGATCGACGGGTTTGCGGACGACGGTTGAGAAAAGTGAAACTGGGTATTTATGTTGTGATATTGTTTCGTTGTCTGAACCTGTCTGGCCGCTCGACCTGACTGTCGCAAAGGGAAACCGCGATGAACCGCGCGATTTATGAAGCCGTGCTCGAAGCCCATCGCTCGATACGACAACCGCGTGCGGCCGGCGGAGCGCTGCCGCAAAATCTTCTGTCGGTGATCGGGGCGCCGCGCCCCGTGCCGAGCCCGATGGGGACGGTGTTCAGCGGGGATTCGGGTGGGCACACGGTGCCGCCGCTCGCGCCGATCCGCGCTACTCCGCTTGCGCCGTCCGCCGCGTTGCGGGCCGGATCAGGCAATCGAACACCGATCCCGGCGCCGGATCAGGCAGCGGCGGCGCCGCATCAGGGGCGGGTGGTGGCACCGGCGCGGGCGATTTCCGCTCCCGGCCCTGCTGGTCCGAGCGCAGCCGGTCTCGCCGCGCTGCGCGCCTTGCAGGCGATGGGAACGTCCGCCCCCTCTCCTTCGGGTGGGACGCCGAGCCCCGCACTGGGTGCGCCGGGGCCGACCACCCCATTGGCTACCCCGGCGCCCACCGCTGCGGGGCTGGCGGCGCTTCGCGCCCTCCAGGCGATGGCGGCGAACCCCACGGCAGCAACGGCACCCGCGAACGCCGGACCGGCGCATCCGGGGCTCTGGCGCGACATCGGCGCCGGCGCAGTCAAGGGAGTAGAGGGCATCGCGGCGCCCATCGCGGACGTGGCGAACAGCGTATTGAACCCCGATACCGAGAACGTGCTGGCGCCTTACCGAACGCGCTTCGGACACGCGCCGGTGGTGAACGCGCCGCGCACCGGCTTGACCGTGAACAAGATAGCGGCCGGCGTGCTGCCCGCCTCGGTGGTGAAACCGGTCGCTCGTCTGACCGGGTGGGCCAATCGGACCCACCCCAAAACCCTGGTCGGCGAAGCGGTGCAAGGTATCGGCGAGATGGGGCCGTTCGCGGTCGGCGCTCTGATCCCCGGCGCGGATGAGGCGACACTGGCAAGTCGTGCGGCTGACCTTGGCGGTCTCGGGGTGATGGGTGCCGGCGCGGGCGTCGGCCAGGATGTCGGGCAGTCGGTCGGTTCGGAATGGGGTCATCCAGTAATCGGCGGGGTTGTTGGATCGCTTGTCGGCGGGATCGGCGCGGCGGGGGTGGCGGGGGCGGCGCGGGGCGGTGCGCGGGTGGTCGCATCACTGGTGCGCGGCGCGAAAATACCACTGACCGAGGGAAGCCCGGCGGCGATCGCGGACGCATTCAGGGCGCGGCTCAATGACATCGACGCCGCGCATTCGGCCGCGATTACTGCTGCGCGCACTCGGGCGAGCGAGCTTCTGGCTCAGATAATTGGCGCTTCCCCGGAAGAGGCCGGCCAGACCGCCCGCGCCGAAATCGCGGCCCGCCACGCCCCGGCACTGGCGGCTGCGCATCAGGCCGAGGCGGCGGCACAGGCGGAACTTGACCAGCACGTTGCCGGGATCGGCGGCGAAACGCCGGCTGGCCGGGGCGAGATCGGTGCCCGGCTGCGCGGCTTCGTGCGGGGCGCCGATGCCGAACGCGAGCGCCAGGCAAACGAGCTTTGGAACCTCGCGCAGCGGAACGGCGATCTGCGGTTCAACGCGGCTCCGGTCAAACGGGCGGCGGCCGATGCGGCGGCATCGCTGAATTTGATGGGCGGCGACCGGCTGACGGCTCGCGAGGCGGAATTGCATGACCTCATTCAGAAATGGCCGCGCACCGTGGACTTCGACACGCTGAAAACCCTGCGCAGCAATATCAGCGGCTCGATGAACGACTTGCGGAGTGATGGTCGCGCCATGGGGCGCCTGGGCTCCCTGCGCGACGGCGTCGATGACGCGATCGAGAATGCGGTGGAAAACCGCGCGGCGGATGAAGAAAGGGAAGTGAACAATGGACGAATCAACCCCGCGCAAACCTTATTTTCAGACCTTTCGGTCCCGGAAGGAGTTTCTGGAAGCGCCCCACCCGCCGACACCGCAAGCGACCTCGGCGGAGGAACGAGCGGACAATCTGGACCTGTTCATCCGCAGCTACGCCAGCAACCCGGCGGCGGCGATGTCCTACGTCCTGCACGAGACGCAGGACGCGACGCTGAGGGCCAAGGGAGCATCTCCCCAGGCTATAGAGGCGGCGAAAATCTGGCGGGCACGTCACGGCTATCAGTAAGGCGCCCTCAGTCTTTGCTTTCATTTCTGGTCGCAAAGGGCGGCGTGCGTCCGAATGGTGATCTTGAAGCGATGGATGCTCGGATCGGGCGTCCTGGACTGGTGAACCGGCGCGGCCTGACGCTCGACCGAGCGCGTGAAGCCGCCGAGGAAGTCGGCTATCTGCCGCCCGGCAGCACGATCGCGGACCTTCTCGACCAGGTGGACGCCGAATTGCGCGGCAATCGGGTCTACCGGCCCGAGGATGCGGCCGACGCCCAGATGAGCCGCGCCGGGGAAGGCGACCTTGAGCCCTATTATCGCGAACGAGCGTCCCAGGACGTTGCAGCGAGCGCGCGCGGCTACGGTTTCGTGTTGACCCCTCCCGAGCATCAGCACGCGGTGGATTTGATACTGCATTCCGATGTTCACCCTGATGAGGCTGTGCGCCAAGCGGTGGCGGCGACCGAGGCGCAGATGCTCGGCGAGTTGCCGCCGCCCTGGGCAACCGAGGCGCCCGACTTCGCGGCGCTCGACGGGGCCGAGCCCGATGCAGGGGCGCCCGATTCGACTACAACCGGTTCGACGGCGGAGCGCTACGCCTCGGCGCGGGCGGATTGGCGGGATTACAAGGGAATTTTCGGCGACCGCACGGCGGCAGCTGAAGTGCTGAAACGCGGCCCCTTCGGCGGCGGTCACGCCGTCGGGGATGAGGATGTCGCGCGGCGGTTCTTTCATTCCGGCCGGAACGCCGGGCGCGATGCGGGAAATTTCATCGCCGCGACCGGGGGTGATGCGGAAGCCCGCGACCTGCTGGCCGAACATGCCGCCCGCGATCTTCGCGCCAAGGCGACCAATCCGAGCGGCTCGATCAATTCGGTGAAATGGCGCAAATGGATCACCGATCATGCGGAACCACTCGATGCGCTCGGGCTGCGCGATCGGTTCGGCACGGTCGCGGACGCCGCCGATCGGCTGACGGAATTGCGGGCGCAGCGTGAAAGCCTCGACCAGCAATTGCGGGCCGCGTCGGGAAACAGCGACGCCACTGTTATGCGTCACTACTGGAAAGCAGGACCGGCGGGCGCCGATGCAATCCGGGACTATATTACGCAGACCGGCGGCACGCCCGAGGCGATGCAGGCGATGCAGGACCACATTGCCGATGACCTGATGGCGCGGCACGGGCGCACTGGCCGATTGTCCCCCGGCGGCTACCAGGGATGGGCGGCGCAGCACCGGGCGGCACTAGCAGTAGCGCCAGACATCGCCGGGCGGTTCGCCGATGCCGCCGCCGCGCAGCGTGCCATGGACGACGCCACTGCGGCCCATCTGGCGCAGCGCGAAACCTATGAGCGCTCGGCGGCTCGGTTCTTTCTGCAGGGCGATCCTCAAACCGCGATCGGCCGGGCGATGGGCCGCACCGCGACCAATGATCCCGTCACGTCGATGCGCGATCTTGCCGCGCTGGTGAAGGGGGATGCCTACGCGGAAGCCGGGCTGCGCCGAGGGGTCGCCGATTGGATCGGGCAGAAAATGCACGGCGGCAATCCGGGCGCCCGGCTGGGCGACGTGCTGAAACGCGATCGCACGGCACTGGCTCAGGTGCTCACACCGCAGCAAATGGCCGTGCTCAATCGGATGGCGGCAACGTCGAGGCAATCCGTCTTCGGGCGCCTGGCAGAGGCGCTCGCCGGCCATGGGGCGCGCCATCTCACGCCGCAGATCATGGCGGGGGCGCTCGGCTGGGAGGTTCACGGCGCGATGGGCACGATTGCTGCGGAAGCCGGGCTAGGCTTACTGCGGAGCCTCATCGTGAACCGGATGGACAGTCTGGGCGCCATGGTCGATCGCATCATCGCCGATCCGGCCACCGCCGACTGGATGGCACGGCAGGCCGCCACGCCCGCTGCCGGGCAGCGCATCGCTTCGAGACTATTCCTTTCGACAACCGCTGCCAGAGCGGACCGGCGACGCGACCCCGGCTTGCCGCAAAACGGGTATTTCGGGAATCAGGAAATCAGGCCATGACGCTCCGGGCAAGCTTGCTTCTGGGATTGACTGCTCTCAGTCTGGCCGCTTGCGCCAGGACAACTGTGCTCCCGATCGCGGCCGATGAGGTCGAACTGACCGCTTATGTGGCGCCGGTCTCGACCGCCCTCGCGGCTTAGAGTCATGTGATCACTGCCGTCAGACTCGCTTCAACCGACTTTGTACGTTCCATAACGACGAAAGGGAGAAACGATGCGTATGGCCTTTGTCGTCCTGCTCTTTATCTCCGCCGCTGGTCCGGTGCATGCACAGGGCACCGGAAACGCGACAAACCCTCCCCGGCACCTTCCAAAACTCGGATGGGTCAGCAATCAAGTGCCCGGGGGAGGGGTGGTTGTCTGTCCCAGCCTAGAGGTTTGGAACAAGCGTATTGACTTCGTTATACAAGAAGAAAAAGACATGGGCAATTTCCAGAAGTTCCGCGAAACCGATCCTAACAAGGCTTTCAACTACTGGGCCGCAATAAAGAGAGACTCCGATGGACTCCAGACAGTACAAAGAGAGTTGTGCCGCATAGTCCCTAGCAACGCGGCTGTTCTTGTGATTAAGTCGATGCAGGATGATATGAACGAGACCGTCGTCCTTGTAAGAACCGAGGGCGGGCGTGTTGGCATCACGGCGATGAGTTCAATAGTGTTCTTCTAAAATCCTAAGCGTTCGCCTCACGGGGTAGCGCAGCCTTTCAGCCCTGAACCCCGTAGGCTGATAACGTCGCATTTTTCCTGAGCGGCTGCTCAAATTGGACTACTCCATCAGCGAGTCGGTTAAAGCGGGAAGCCCTGCGGATACGCCATGACGCCAATCTCCCACGGTCCTTTTGGCATCTGCGAAGAAATGTCGATGCTCATATTGGCCGGCACCCAGGCGCCATCCTGCTCGAACAAAACGACGAATGGACCGTGCAGCGCGGACGCTACATGACCCTGGAAACCATCGCCAGTTTGTGCGATCAACCCATCATCAAGCTGCCCGCCACGGCAGCCTGATAATACCGGCCAACCCAGCCGGAGAGCGTGATGAAGTAGCCAATTCTACACCACGCCTGGGGACACGATCTTCGCGGGCGATCACCCGCAGACAACGAAAGCGCGCCGCGTTCTCCGCGCTTTTGAACGGATCGCGAAGCATACCGGGTTGCGTCCCGACGACCTGTAACACGCGATCACGCAACCGCGAGCAATCCGTTTCGCTGCACCATCATTCGGCACAATTCGCGCCGGGAATGTCCTACCTATTGTCACCCGCCGCGTCCGTAACGATTTATTTGTTAATCTTTTCAATGGCTTGAAAGACAGGTCTGGCGGAGAGGGTGGGATTCGAACCCACGGTACCCGTGAAGGTACAACGGTTTTCGAGACCGTCCCGATCGACCACTCCGGCACCTCTCCGCGTCGGCGGGCGTTATAGGCGGAGCCTTTGCGCCAGGCAACCTCATGCGCATGGAACGGACTGCGTCAATTGACAGTTCGGGCGGGCCGACTATAAGCCTGACATCGCCGCGATTCCGAAAGGTCTCGCGCTGTGTTGTTTTGTCCGCCCGCGCGGCGTTGCAGATAGAATTGGACCTTACCGATGTTCGCAGTGATCCGCACCGGCGGAAAACAATATCGCGTCATGCCGGACGCGGTGCTCAAGGTGGAGAAGCTCGAAGCCGAAGCGGGCAGTACCATCACCTTCACCGATATCCTCGCCGTCGGCAGCGATGCCGGTGTCACCCTTGGCAAGCCCAACGTCGATGGTGCGACCGTGACGGCAACGGTCATCGCGCAGGACCGGCTTGACACGGTTATCATCTTCAAGAAGCGCCGCCGGCAGAACAGCCGCCGCAAGAACGGCCATCGCCAGCCCATTACCGTGCTGCGCGTTTCCGGCATCAACGCGGCCTGAGAGAGGAGTTTTTCAATGGCTCATAAAAAAGCCGGCGGTTCATCGCGCAACGGCCGCGATTCCGCGGGGCGCCGACTCGGCGTCAAGAAATTCGGCGACGAACAGGTCGTTGCCGGAAACATCATCATTCGCCAGCGCGGCACCAAGGTGAAGCCAGGCACCAATGTCGGCCTCGGGCGGGATCATACGATCTTCGCCCTGGTCGATGGGCGCGTGAAGTTCCAGCGTAAAGGTGAGGGTCGGGTCCATGTGTCGGTCGAGCCGATGCCGATCGCGGCCGAATAAGGCGGTCCCGGACCAGGACAGGGAAGGCCGGCTCGCGCCGGCCTTTTTTGTCTGTGCAATGCCATGAAATTCCTCGACCAGGCCAAGATCTATCTGCGTTCGGGCGACGGCGGCAACGGCGTGGTCGCGTTCCGGCGCGAGAAATATATCGAGTTCGGCGGCCCCGATGGCGGCAATGGCGGACGAGGCGGCGACATCGTGTTCGAGGCGGTCGAGAACCTCAATACGCTGATCGACTTCCGCTACACCCAACATTTCCGCGCTCGCAAGGGTGGCAACGGCGCGGGGCGCGATTGCACCGGCGCTGCCGCCCCCACCCTGCTCATCAAGGTGCCGATCGGCACCCAAATCCTCGACGACGACCGCGAAACCCTGCTCGCCGACCTTGATGCTCCGGGCAAGCGTATCGTTCTGCTGCGCGGCGGCGACGGCGGGCATGGCAACACGATGTTCAAAACCTCGACCAACCGCGCGCCGCGCCGCGCCGATCCCGGCTGGCCCGGCGAGGAACGCTGGGTTTGGCTGCGGTTGAAGCTGATCGCCGACGCCGGACTGGTCGGGCTGCCCAATGCCGGCAAATCGACGTTCCTTGCCGCTGCCTCAGCCGCTCGGCCGAAAATCGCCGATTACCCGTTCACCACGCTGCATCCCCAGCTCGGAGTGGTGCGCCTGTCGATGACCGAGGAATTCGTGCTCGCCGACATTCCCGGCCTGATCGAGGGTGCGCACGAAGGCGCCGGGCTGGGTGATCGGTTTCTCGGCCACGTCGAACGCTGCGCCGCGCTGATCCACCTGATTGATGGCGCGGCGGGCGGCGTGGTCGATGCCTGGCGCACGATCCGCGCGGAGCTCGACGCCTATGGCGCGGGCCTTTCGGCCAAACCCGAATTGCTTGTGCTCAACAAGATGGACGCGATGACCCCCCGCGAAATATCCGCCCGCCGCACCGCCCTCGCCCGCGCTTCCGGCCGGCAGGTGATGGTGATATCGGCGGCAGCGCGGCAAGGCGTTGACGTGGTGTTGCGGGAAACGTTCGCCATGATCGCCGAACACCGGAAATGATCGCGCCGCGTGTGTCCCCTTCTCTGGCCGGCGCAAAATTGCTGGTGGTGAAGATCGGCAGCACGCTCATCGTCGATCCCGAGGCGGCGACTCCGCGCTCCTCCTGGCTGAACGGGATGGCTGCCGACATCGCGGCACTGCGCGCGCGTGGCGTAGGAGTGATCGTAGTATCCTCGGGAGCGATCGCGATCGCGCGCCGGCAGCTTGGCCTGACCCAGAAACGCCTGCGCCTTGAGGAAAAGCAGGCGGCTGCCTCGGTGGGACAGATCCGGTTGGCGCAGGCATGGAGTGAGGCCCTCTCGGCTCACGGCCTGATCGCCGCGCAATTGCTGCTCACCCTCGGCGATACCGAGGATCGGCGCCGCTACCTCAATGCCCGCGCAACGCTGCGCACCCTGCTCGAACTCAATACGATTCCGGTGATCAACGAGAACGATTCAGTAGCAACCGGTGAAATCCGCTTCGGCGACAACGACCGGCTGGCCGGGCGCGTCGCCGAGATGGTCGGGGCGGATCAGCTCGTACTGTTCTCGGATATCGACGGACTCTACACCGCCGATCCGAAACGCGATCCGGCCGCGCGGCATTTGCCGGTGATCGAGGCGATCACATCGGATATCGAAGCGATGGGCGGTGCGCCGCCGCCCGGTTACTCCTCGGGCGGAATGCGAACCAAACTGGTCGCGGCGCGGATAGCGACCCAGGCCGGTTGCGCCATGGCGATCGCGCTTGGCCATGTCGAACACCCGCTCGCCAGCTTGCAGGCTGGAGCTCGTTGCACTTGGTTTCTGCCGCAACCCGGTGGCCGATCGGCGCGCAAGCGCTGGATCGCTGGCTCGCTTGCACCGATGGGACAGCTAGCGGTTGACGCCGGGGCGGCGCGTGCGATCACACGCGGATCATCTTTGCTGCCCGCCGGCGTTAACGGTGTCACCGGGGATTTCGAACGCGGCGACCCTGTAGACATAGTCGGACCGGATGCCATTGTGCTAGCACGCGGACTCGTCGCCTATTCCAGCGCCGATTCACGGCTGATCGCAAGACATCGTACCGATGAAATCGAAACGCTGCTCGGTTGGCGCGGCAGGGACGAGATCGTGCATCGCGACGATCTCGTTCTGCTTACCGGTTCAACCTGATCAGGCTACCCTATCCCATTGCGGTGCGAAACCGGGATCGACACAACGTTGAGTCTTGGGCAAAGACGCGATCACCGAACGATCCTCGTCGTCGAGCACGATATCGAGTGCGGCGAGATTGGCCTGCTGGCTCTCGGCCCGCGTCGCCTTGGGGATTGCCGCCACACCGTCCTGATCGAGCAGCCATTTCAGTGCGATCTGTGCCGGGGTTACGCCATGTTTCGTGGCAATCCCGGCGAGGCCATCATAATCACTGAGGCGACCCTGCGCCAGCGGACAATAGGCGGTCACCACAATGCCGTGGCGCCGCGCGTAGTCGAGTACTGCACTCTGATCGAGCAAGACGTGATATTCGATCTGATTGCAGGCGATTTCGGCGCCGATTATCTCGGCTGCCTGACACAGCAAAGCCACGGTGAAGTTCGCGACGCCAAAATGTTTGACCGTGCCTTCGCATTTCAGATGCGCCATGGTCTCGAGCGCCGCCGGAAGATTCATCGAGGCTGACGGCCAGTGAATCAAATAGAGATCGACGTAGCTGGTGCGCAGTTTGGCAAGACTCGATTCGATGGCGCGGCGAATCGCGTCCGGTGCGAGATTTTCGTACCATACCTTGGTTGTCAGAAAAATCTCGCCGCGGGGAATGCCGCTGGCCTCGATACCGGCACCCACCGCCGCTTCGTTGTTATACATTTCGGCCGTATCGATATGGCGATATCCGAGTGCCAAAGCGCGGGCGATGCTCGTCTGGCACTCCTTGCCGCTCATCCGCCAAGTGCCGAGTCCAAGCTTGGGCATCGCGAGACCGTTCGCGCCGACCGTCGCAATCTTGGTCATCTCAATCCTTCCTTGAAAAATCGACAACCGCGATAAATCCCGTCCCGGTGCCGAAGCCTAGATAGGCACCGTCTGCGCTCCAACCAAGCGCGGAAATCGCACCACGTCCGGGTGCTGCGATTGATAGGATGCGCTCGCGGGCGATATCGGCAACAATCACCGAACCGTCGGCGTAACCCGCTGCGACCACCTCGTGCTGCGGATGACAGGCGACACGCTTGATGATGGTCTCGCCGGCGGCGAGTTCGAGGGGAACCTTGCCCATCGGTCCACCGCCGAAGAACGGCCAGAGCACGATCGCCTCGGCACCAGCACTCGCGAGCCATTTGCCCGAACGGGTGAACCCGATCGATTCCGGCTTCGCCGGGTAGCCGCTCATGCGCATGTGCTGACCGTCAGGCAAACGCCAGCCGTGCAGCGCGTTTTCCTGCATGGCGGTCGCCACCGCCGCAAGATCGGGGTGAAGAGCGATGCCGATATGGCTGCCCTTCCATTCGAAAACCTGCGGCTTCGCGTTGTCCGAGCGCACGAACCAGACAGAGGCGCCGTTATAGTGCGATGCGGCGATGCGTCGACCTTTCGTATCGAATGCAATTCCCGAAACAGTGGACGGATGCGTAAGGATTCGGACCAATCCCCCCTGCCCGTCGAGGAGCAGAATATTGCGCCCGACGGCAGCCGCGCGGACCGGTGCGCGGCGGTCGGCGATACTCGCGACATGCTCGACCCATTTCATCCCGTAGGATGCAATATCCAACGCAATCCCACTGACCGGATCGAGGCGGCGTAGCCTGCCGTCATCGCCGCCGGTGAGGACACCATGCGCATCGATGTCGGGGGCGATCGCGAGCACCGCGCCGTCGTGCATCGCGTGATCCGTCCAGCTCCCGGCGATAACGTCACGAACCACGACACGTCCGTCGCCGAGCGAAGCGGTAAAATATCGTCCCGCCCGATCGAAGCAGGCTCCGGTGACGAAAGCGTCGAACGTGGCACTGACGCCGCGTTTGTCGAGCATCTCGTTAGCATCGAGCAGCCCGCTCATGCGGCGACGCAACTCTCGAAGCCGCGCCGCAATTGCGGGCGGTTGAGGTCGCGGCCGATGAACACGATGCGGCTTTCGCGCGCCTCGTCCGGTTTCCACCTCCCGATATAATCGCCATCGGCCATCATATGAACGGCCTGGAAGGCGAAGCGCCGATCCTCGCCGGTGAAATCGAGAATACCCTTGGTGCGCAGAATGTCCTGGCCCTGGGTCGCCAGCACACCACCGATCCAGGCGTTGAATTTTTCGGCATCGAGTGGGGTTTTCGTGGCAAGACTGATGCTGGTCATGTGCTCGTCATGGGTGTGAGCATCGTCGTCGAGGAAATCAGGCACCGATTGCAGAACCCGGTTCAGGTCGAACGCATTGATGCCAAGCAGTTTGTCGGCTGGAACGTCAGCACGGGTCGCATGATGGATTTCAGCGAAGCGGTTGATCGTGCGGATCTGTGCCTCGACCTCGGCAAGTTCCTCGGGCGAGACAAGATCGAGCTTGTTCAGCACGATCACATCGGCGAAGGCGATCTGGTCCTGCGCCTCATGGCTGTCGCGCAGCCGGGCGGGCAGATACTTCGCATCCACAACGGTAACGATCGCGTCCAGCCGCGTCTTCGCCTTCACATCCTCATCGACGAAAAAAGTTTGCGCGACCGGCGCGGGATTGGCGAGCCCAGTGGTCTCCACGATAATTCCGTCGAATTTATCGCGCCGCTTCATTAGCCCGCCGATGATGCGGATCAGATCGCCGCGCACCGTGCAGCAGATGCAGCCATTGTTCATTTCGAACACTTCCTCGTCGGTATCGACCACAAGGTCGTTATCGACGCCGCGTTCACCGAACTCATTGATCACCACGGCGTAGCGCTTGCCGTGCTGTTCGGTGAGAATCCGGTTGAGCAGCGTGGTCTTTCCGGCACCAAGAAAGCCGGTGAGCACGGTAACCGGCACAAGATCCGTCATGAAAAAGGTCCTATGGCTGAAAATTCGCATTGTCGCTCCGAATATAGGAACGCCGGTTCGGACAAGCTAGACTTTACCAGGGCGAGCCCCAGCCCGAGCATGACGAACAGCCATCCGGCCATCGGCAGCACGGCGAAATTGTCGGTCGAGGCGAGCGGCCATGCGTAGGTGAGCACGCCGATGAAGGCGCCCAACCGCATCGGCTCCGCGCGCCGCGTCAGGCCGCGCCCCAGCGCCAGAAGCCATGCGATGTTCAGGGCCGCGAACAGCGCCATCCCGCCAATCCCGGCATCGACTCCGGCCTGGAGATAGAAGTTATGAGGATGGATATTGCACGCGCCGCGCTTGAGCGAGGTCGGGCCGATGCCGAGCGCGGGCAGGCCACCATCGAACCGTGGCTGCTTGCAGAAATACAGGAACCCGTTGAACCCGTAGCCGTGCCAGGGCGACCGCCCGATCATCACGGCGGCACGGGTATAAAGTTCGCCATATGGGCTTTTCGCGAAATTGCCCACCTGATGGCTGGTCTCGACCACAAGCTTGTCGAAACTCGGCTTTGAGACGACGCGCAGCGCCGGAATCGCAAGCAGCGCCAGCACGCCGAGCGCGATCGCGGGCAGCCGGATCGGGCGGAACATCAGCGCCGCGACCGCAAGCCCGAGCCCCGCGAGCAGAAACGGCATCCGCTGGCCGATAATCAGCGCGGTCGCAAAGCCGAGAACGCCCAGCACGGCAGCGCCGAGCCGTGCCGCGGTGCTGCGCCGGGTCAGAAGTGCTGCAATCACCGGCAACAGGGCGAGAAACAGCAGATGCGCATAGGGAGGTCCGGCGCGCGGTGCCCAGAACGGTCCGGTCAACGCGCCATCCGGCCAGCGATGGGCGCCGAAAATATTCACGCCGAGGATTTCCTGCTGCCAGCTTTGCAGGAAAATCCACGCCTCGCATGCGGCGATCACCGCCCAGAACCGCGCTCGCGCCGGGGCCGTGTCGAGCACCCAGGTGCCCAGGGCGACGGCGAAAACCAGAAGCCGGATCAGCACGAGTGCCTGGGAAAACGACTTCCATCCCGCCGCGCCAAGCCCCAATGCCGGGATCGGCGCGGAGCAGATGAGTTCCGCCGCCCACCAGATCAGCCCGATGACGAACCACGGCGCGCGCGCCCAGGCCCAGTCGCGCCGTCGCACCGACTCCGCGAAAAACAGGATATCGACGATACCGATCGCGAATTCGGCGCCCGCACGGGCATAAAGCAGGCAGAGCGGCACGATCAACGCGGCGGCGAGAGCCAAATTTTTTAGAGATAGGCGCTTTTGGATCATCGGGCGGTCATACCGACGATTCGACGCCGCGCAACGCCTGCAATCGCGCTTTGATGATCGCCGTATCAAATTGCGCGGCACGGGCGATCCCGGCGCTGGCCAGCGCCGCGCGAGCCGCGTCGTGGGTCGCGAGATCGCCGATCGCCGCTGCGAGCGCCGCCACATCGCCGGGCGGAACATAGCGCGCCGCCTCACCGGCAACCTCCAACAGGCCCCCGGTGCGGCTCACGATCAACGCCGCCCCGCTCGCCATCGCCTCCAGCGCGGTCAGGCCGAACGGTTCCGGCCAGCGGCTCGGCACCACCACGATCGCGACCTCCGCCATCGCGGCCAGAACCGCCGCGTGCGGACGATAACCCTCGAACCTGATGCCGGCATCGCGCGCGGCCTTGCGCATCGCACCGACATAGGGCGTTTCCGGGCTACCGGACCCGAAACGGTCGCCGCCAATGATCCGCGCGGACCAGCCACACAATGATGGCAGAGTTGCCGCGCAGGCGGCAATGAAATCGGCAATGCCCTTGTTCTCGACGATCCGCCCAGCGAACAGGATTTCAGGAGAACGGATCGCCGCGCGCGGCGGCAGTTCCGCGAGAGTCAGCGGATTCGGCAACACGACGAGATTGCTCGTCTCCGAAAGCCCGCTCGCGAAGCTTGCGCGCAAATGCTCCGACACGCAGACCACGCGATGCAATGAGGCAAGGGTGCGCCGCCGTGCCGCGACATTGCGCAGCCCGCGCATGGTCAGCGGTTCGTTGTGCAGGAACAGCAGCACCCGCGCGTTCGGCAGTGCCCAGGCGATCGCGCGCGCGAGTCGCGGTTGCTGATGCACCTCGATAATCGTGGGGCTCAGCACCCGCAACCGGCGGATTACGCCGAGCCCGTAAATGAGCGGCGACCGGCCCGAGACCGCTTCAAAAATAATGTCCTGGTAGGTCGCATCTGCCTGCGCTCCGCCGATCACTCGCGCATGGCTGGCTAAGGCGAGGCGGCGGACGACCATCGCGATCGCGCCCGCCCGCTCCGGCCCGAACCCCTCGCGCGCGGGAAGCACCATCACGACAGCCCGACCCTCCGGCCGGCCGGGACCAATCAAGCAGAGCGCACTTTCACATACTCACCCGGCGCGTCGGCCAGCGGGGTGAGGTTGCCATCGCCGGGAATGCGCGCCGGAACCTGCTTTTTCTCCCGAGCCCCGATCCAATGCTGCCAGTCCGGCCACCAGGAGCCGGCAACCTCCGTCGCTCCCACGAGCCAGTCCTGCCCCGTCTCCGGCAAAGAATTGTTAACGAAATGATTGTATTTGCCGCCGCCGGGCGGATTGACCACACCGGCGATATGCCCCGAAGCCGCAAGCACGAAGCGCTTCGGCCCCGCCATGATCTGGGTCGCCTTGTAGGTGCTGGCCCAGGGCGCGATGTGATCCTCGCGACAGGACAGGAAATAGACCGGGATCGTGATGTTCCGCAGATCGACCGGGGTATTGTCGAGGGTCAGCGCATTCGGCTGGACCAGAAGATTCTTCTGATACATATTTCGTAAGTAAAACGAATGCATCGCCGCCGGCATCCGCGTCGCGTCCGAATTCCAGTAGAGCAGGTCGAACGGAAACGCCTCGTTGCCGAGCAGATAGTTGTTGACCACGAAACTCCAGATCAGATCGTTCGCCCGCAGCATGTTGAAGGTTGCCGACATCTCCGCGCCTTCAAGATAGCCGCGCTGGTTCATTCGGTCTTCCAGGTTGCGTAACTGTTCTTCGTCGATGAACACGCCGAGTTCGCCGGCATCGGCAAAATCGGTCAGCGTCACCAGAAACGTCGCGGATTTGATGCGTTTGTCGCCACGCCGCGCCATCACCGCCAACGTCGAGGCGAGCAGTGTGCCGCCCAGGCAATAGCCGATCGCGTTCACGCCCCGTTCGCCGGTCGCCCGCTCGATCGCATCGAGCGCGGCGAACACGCCCTCGTTCATGTAATCGCCGAAATCCTTCTCTGACAACTGCTCGTCCGGGTTCACCCAACTCGCCACGAACACGGTATGACCCTGCTCCACCGCCCAGCGGATGAAACTGTTGTTCGGTCGCAGATCGAGAATGTAGAATTTGTTGATCCAGGGCGGGAAGATCACCAGCGGCGTCTTCGATACGGTTTCGGTCGCGGGGGCATACTGGATCAGCTCCAGCAATGCGTTGCGAAACACCACCTTGCCCGGCGTCACCGCGATATTGCCACCGACCGAGAACGCCTCGGTATCGGTCATGCGGATATGCAGCCGGCCCTGCCCGGCCTCCAGATCGCGCAGCAGATTGTTCAGCCCGCGAAGAAGATTCTCCCCGCCGGTTTCCATCGTCTTGCGCAGCACCTGCGGATTGGTCATCACGAAATTGGACGGGCTCATCGCATCAACGAACTGACGCGCATAGAAATCGACCTTCTGCGCGGTCTTCGGGTCGAGCCCATCCACCCGCTTCACCACGTCTTGTACGAAGCGCGCGGAGAGCAGGTAGCTTTGCCGGATAAAATCGAAAACCTCGTTGTCCTGCCAGCCCTCGTCGCGGAAACGCTTATCCTTGGGATCGGAAGGCACCACCGGCGCCGTCTCGATTCCCATCATACGCCGGGCGGAATGCTGCCACAGCGTCATGTAGTCCTGCCACAACCCCAGTTGCGCCTCGATCAGCCGGCTTGGATTGGCCATCAGCCTCGCGGTCATTTCCATGAAGGCGCCGCCGATATTGTGCGGATCGATCTCGATTCCCGCCTCCGATTGGCGCTTCAGCCAATCGCCGACGATACGCTGGGATCGCGCGCCGATATCGGCCATGGTGCGGGTATAAGCCGCGGGGTCCGGCTGGCGGACGTCGCCGCCGTCGTGATGATGATGATCGGCCATAGGCGCTCCTTCCGGCTCCGGCTTGCAGGCGCTAAGCTAAGAGGCCCGCTGATCGAGGAGCCGATGTGATCTATACCGTCTTATCGCCGAAGGTTGAAACCCTGCCCCGACACCAGTTGCGCGGCAAGGCACTTCTGGCACTGGGGCTCGCTCTGTCGGGCTGTGCCAGCATGAACCCGGTCACGGTGTTCCACCGCTACGAGGGCGGCGCGATCGCCCATAATCCACCACCACCACCCGGCCTTGACGAGCCATACCCCAACCTCGCCTCGGTCCCGCCGAAGCCGCCACCGCTCTCACCACGCCTACAGCGCTCGATTCGCGGCCAGTTGGAGGCCGCGAACACCAGTCAGAACGCCCTGTCCGCGCCCGCCGGTGGCGTCGCGCATCCGTCCGCGCCTCAGCCACCGGCAACCCCGCGGGCGAAACCGGTATTGATCAGATTCCGTCCCGGTAAGGCGATCCTGCCGCGCTCGCAGCGCGCTATCCTGCGGGCACTGGCGGCGCGCCGGGGTGCGGCGGACATCGCGGCGATCGGCTTCGCGCCCCGTCAGACCCCGGCCGGCCTGAACCTCGCCATGTTGCGTGCGACCGCGATCGCGAACGAACTGGTGCGCGCCGGTGTCCCCGCATCCGCGATTCGGATCGAGGCTCTCTCGATGGGTCGCGGTGGTGCCGCACAATTGATATACGCTTCCGCTCCGCAACCCGCGCAGAGCCGCACCTAGGACAAGTCATGACCGAGGAATTCCATCGCATCCGCCGCCTGCCCCCCTACGTGTTCGCCGAGGTCAATCAGGCGAAGGCAGCCGCGCGGGCCGCGCGGGAGGATATCATCGACCTCGGCATGGGCAATCCCGACAGCCCGACCCCTCCGCATATCGTCGCCAAGCTGATCGAAACCGTGGCCGATCCACGCAGCCACCGCTATTCGACCAGCAAGGGCATTCCCGGTCTGCGCCGTGCGCTGGCCGCCTATTACGACCGGCGATTCGGCGTAAAGCTCAACCCCGACACCGAAGTCATCGCCACCCTCGGCTCGAAGGAAGGCCTCGCCAACCTCGCCAACGCCATCACCAGCCCTGGCGACACCATTCTGGTGCCCAACCCGTCCTACCCGATCCACCAGTTCGGGTTCATCATCGCCGGTGCCTCGGTGCGCTCGGTTCCCGCGACGCCGGATGACGAGATGCTGCGGGCGCTCGACCGCGCGGTCCGCCATTCGGTGCCGAAACCCACCGCGCTGATCGTAAATTTTCCTTCAAATCCAACGGCATATCTGGCAACGCTCGATTTCTATAAAAACATCGTCGCATTTGCCCGCAAGCACGAAATCTTCATTCTTTCCGACCTTGCCTATGCCGAAATCTACTTCGAGAGCGAGCCTCCGCCATCGGTGCTTCAGGTCGAGGGCGCGAAAGACATCACCGTCGAGTTCACCTCGATGTCGAAAACCTATTCCATGCCTGGCTGGCGCATGGGCTTCGCCGCCGGTAATCCTCGGCTGATTTCCGCTCTCGCTCGAATGAAATCCTATCTCGATTACGGTGCGTTCACGCCAATCCAGGTCGCGGCCACGGCGGCGCTGAACGGACCACAGGATTGCGTCGATCAGATGCGTGCCTTGTACCGCGAACGGCGGGACGTACTGATCAAGGGGCTTACCCAGGCCGGATGGCATGTGCCGACTCCGCGCGGCTCGATGTTCGCCTGGGCGCCGATCCCGGAGCGCTACGCTCATCTCGGCTCGGTCGATTTTTCGAAGTTGCTGCTGGAGCACGCGAAAGTCGCGGTCGCCCCCGGCATCGGCTTCGGCGAATATGGCGACGGCCATGTGCGCATCGCGCTGGTCGAGAACACCCACCGGCTGCGCCAGGCGGTGCGCAACATTCGCGGCTTCATGGCGCCCGGAAACACGGCTTCGCCTTCGTCCGTCGAGCCTGTCACCGCATGACCAGACCCTTGGCGGTCGGCATCGCCGGTCTCGGCACGGTCGGCGCCGGCGTTCTGCGCCTGCTGCGCGACAATGCGGCACTCATCGCGGCCCGCGCCGGTCGCCCGATCGAGGTCGTCGCCGTCTCCGCGCGGGACCACTCGCGCGACCGGGGCATCACCCTCCATGGCCTGCGCTGGGTCGATGATCCGATCGCCCTCGCGCGCGACCCGGCGATCAACGTGGTGGTGGAACTGATCGGCGGCGCGAACGGCCCGGCCCGCGCGCTGGTCGAGTCCGCGCTCGACGCCGGTAAGCCGGTGGTCACCGCCAACAAGGCGCTGATCGCCGAGCACGGGGCTACTCTTGCGGCGCGTTGCGAGCGGAGTGGCGCGAAAATCCGCTTCGAGGCGGCGGTCGCCGGCGGCATCCCGGTGATCAAGGCGTTGCGCGAGGGGCTCGCCGCCAATCGCGTCGCCAGCGTCACCGGCATCTTCAACGGCACCTGCAACTACATCCTCTCGCGGATGCAGCAGGAAAAACTCGATTTCGCCGCCGTCCTGGCCGACGCCCAGGCGCATGGCTACGCCGAGGCCGATCCCTCCTTCGACATCGACGGGGTGGATACCGCCCATAAGCTGGCCATTCTGGCCGCCATCGCCTTCGGCAGGCAGGTCGATTTCGCCGCCGTGCATGTGGAGGGCATCAGGCGGGTCAGCGCGCTCGACATCGCCTTCGCCGAAGAACTTGGCTACCGGATCAAGCTGCTCGGCATCGCGCGGGCGACCGAGGCCGGCATCGAAACCCGCGTGCATCCGGCTATGGTTCCTCTCGCCTCGCCGCTCGCCCATGTCGATGGCGTGAATAACGCCGTGGTGGCCGAGGCCGATCCGGTCGGCGCCATCGTGTTCGCCGGGCGCGGTGCCGGCGCCGGGCCCACCGCATCCGCCGTGGTCGCCGATCTGATCGATCTGGCGCGCGGGCGTGACACCCCGATGCTCGGCGTGGTGACGGCATCGCTGGAAAACCGCAAGTCGGTGCCGATGGGCGCGCATCGCGGCGCCTATTTCCTGCGGCTCATGGTGGTCGATCAGCCGGGCGTGATCGCGGATGTCACCGCGGTTCTACGCGACCACGGCATTTCGCTGGAATCGATGCTCCAGCACGGCCGCAGCCCTGGCGAGGCGGTGCCCGTGGTGCTGGTCACCCATATTACGCGGGAAAGCGAGATGCGCGCAGCACTCGATCAACTCGCCGCCCTCGATTCGGTGCTGGAAGCCCCGGCGCTGATCCGCATCGAACCCGCCTGAATCTAAATGATATTTTGATGGATATTCATCATGCCCAATGACAAAAACCCCGCCCTCGCCGATCGCAACCTCGCCCTCGAATTGGTGCGGGTGACCGAGGCCGCCGCCCTCGCCGCCTCGCGCTGGATCGGCCGTGGCGACAAGAACAGCGCCGATGGCGCGGCGGTGGGCGCGATGCGCCAGGCCTTCGACGCTGTGGCGATCAGTGGCATTGTGGTGATCGGCGAAGGCGAGATGGACGAAGCTCCGATGCTTTATATCGGCGAGCGGGTCGGCGCCGGCGGCCCGGAAATGGACATCGCGGTCGATCCGCTCGAAGGCACGGTGATCGCCGCCAAGGGCGCGCCCAACGCGATCGCGGTGATCGCGCTGGCCGAGCGCGGCAATTTCCTTCACGCGCCCGACATTTATATGGACAAAATCGCGGTCGGCCCCGGCCTGCCCGACGGCGTGGTCGTCCTCGACGCGCCGGTCATCGAAAACCTGCGCAACCTCGCCCGCGCCAAGAAGCGGGACATTGCCGACCTCATGGTCTGCACCCTGGAACGCCCGCGCCACGATGAAATCATCGCCAAATGCCGCGAGGCAGGCGCACGCATCACCCTGATCGGCGACGGCGACGTCTCCGGCGTGATCGCAACCGCGCAGCCCGACGCCGGGATCGATCTCTATATCGGTTCGGGCGGCGCGCCGGAAGGCGTGCTGGCGGCGGCGGCGCTGCGCTGCATCGGCGGCCAGATGCAAGGTCGTCTGCTGTATGACGACGACGCCCAGATCGCCCGCACCCGCGACATGGGCATCACCGACCCCAACCGCATCTTCACCCTCACCGATATGGCGCGCGGCGACGTGATGTTCGCCGCCACCGGCGTCACCTCCGGCCCGATGCTGCGCGGCGTGCGCCGGTTCGGTCACGGCGCGATCACCCATTCAACCGTCATGCGCTCGAAATCCGGGACGGTGCGCTATATCGAGGCACATCATAATTTCGAAACCAAGACGTGGACGCCGTCCTGACCGGAGCGGAGGCGGCGTTCGGCATCGCGCGCAGCCTCACCGGCCGGCGTTGGGTCTGGCGCCACGCGGAAGACCGGCTGGCTCTGGCGATCGCCGAACACACCGGCGCCCCTGAACTGATCGGAAGGCTGCTCGCCGCGCGCGACATTCCGGTCGATCGCGCGGCGGATTTCCTCGACCCCACCCTGCGTGCCTATCTGCCCGATCCCTCGGTGCTGACCGACATGGACAAAGCCGCCGCACGCATCGCCAACGCGGTGCAGAACGGCGAAACTATCGGTATTTTCGGCGATTACGACGTCGATGGCGCGTGCAGCGGGGCAATCATGACGCTCGGTCTCGGCGCCTTCGGCGTGCCCACCATCAACACCGTGCCGGACCGCATCCGCGAAGGCTATGGCCCGAACGCCCCCGCTTTGCGCGCGCTCGTGGCACAAGGCGCCAGCTTGATCATCTGCGTCGATTGTGGTGCTGCCGCGCACGAGGCGCTGGCTTCACTCGCCGGCATCGCCGACGCCATCGTTCTCGATCACCACAAAATCGACGGCGTACCGCCGGACATTCTGGCCACCGTCAACCCCAACCGGCTCGACGACCGCTCCGGCCTCGGCTCGGTCTGCGCCGCCACCGTCGCGTTCCTTACCTTGATCGCCACGCAAAGAACCCTGCGCAAACGCGGCTTTTTCGCAAACCGCGAGGAACCCGACCTGCTCGCGATGCTCGATCTCGTCGCCCTGGCCACGGTGTGCGACGTGATGCCGCTCACCGGGCTGAACCGCGCCCTCGTCGCCCAGGGCCTGAAAATCATGGGCCGCCGCACGCGCCTCGGGATCGCCGCCCTGCTCGAGGTCGCCCAGATCAGCGAGCCGCCGGGGGCGATGACCTGCGGGTTCGTACTCGGCCCGCGCATCAACGCCGCCGGACGCATCGCCGAATCCGATCTCGGTCTGCGCACCCTGCTCGCCGAGGATCAGGCCAGTGCCACCGCATTCGCCCGCACGCTTGATGACATCAACCGCCAGCGTCAGACGGTCGAGGCCGGCCTGCTCGACGAAGCGATGCGCCTTGCCGAGGCGCAATTCACGGCCGGCGCCGCCGTCGCGGTCATCGCCGGTGAGGGGTGGCATCCCGGCGTCGTGGGCATCGTCGCCGGCCGGATCAAGGAGGCGTTCAATCGCCCTGCCCTGGTCGCCGGCATCGAGGCCGGACGCGCGACCGGCTCCGGCCGCTCGATTCCCGGCATCGATCTCGGCGCCGCGATCATCGCCGCGCACCAGACTGGCCTGCTCATCAAGGGTGGCGGCCATGCCATGGCGGCCGGGTTTACGCTGGAGGCAACCGGAATCGACGCGCTGCGCAATTTCCTGTGCGACCGCCTCGCCGCCGCGGCCTCACTGCCCAGCACGGCGGAACTGCCGATCGAGGGATCGATCGCCGTCGCCGGTGCCACGTCCGACATCGCCGCCCAGATCGAGCGCATCGGCCCGTTCGGTGCGGGCAACGAGGAGCCGGTTTTCGTCATCCCCCGCGCCCGCATCGTCAAATCCGACCGCATCGGCCGAACCGAAACCACCATCCGCGCCTATGTCGAGGGCGAGGCCGGCGGACGCCTGAAAGCCATGCTGTTCCGCGCCAAGGACGACGCCTTGGCCAAGACCCTCCTGACCGCCGGCGGCGCGCCGCTTCACCTCGCCGGACACCTCCGCGCCGATCGCTGGAATGGCAGGACCAGCATAAGCTTTATCGTGGTGGACGCGGCTCCCGCTTGACCCGATATCCCGGCTCGGCTACCCAACCTTCCGCCGTCCCGTTCGTCTAGAGGCCTAGGACGTCGCCCTCTCACGGCGATAACAGGGGTTCGAATCCCCTACGGGATACCAGTACCTACAACCTATTGAAAAACCACGATTTATTTTGTGCCGTCCCGCTGATGTGACACACGCTTGTGCCACACACGGGAAGCCACGATGACGTTGTGTTCCTTCGTCGAAAGACGACGACAGAGGTATTATTTCCGGGTTCGGTTGCCCCGCGAAATCGTTCCCATTCTTGGCCGGACGCATGTGGTGGCGTCTCTTGGAACGGGAGAGTCAGCGGCAGCTAGGGTGTGTCGTCATTTGACCGGGGGGATTCCGGCGCGACCGTTTTCCTGATTCATAGCAGATCAGCATTCCGAAAGGCTGATCGATGGGGCGTTATGGGCTGAGGGCTGACCAATGGGAGCGGATTGCGCATCTT
>NZ_JAIMBZ010000036.1:0-31009 GCF_025499445.1 Acidiphilium sp. AL | reverse complement strand
GCGGCTATGATTCCGTAACCGAGTTATGTGGAGTTGGCGGCCCTCAAACCTTCGTCGGCTGGAGTTGACGCCTTCCAGCTCCACATCACTGCGCGCTGCACATAAACCGAGTCACGTTGAGCTCAACGTGAATCGACGAACTCGGATACCTGCCGTTCAGCTCGTCAGGCGGTGCCTTGCTGTTCCACCTGCTGAGCAAACTCTACGAACGCACCAGCGTCGTCATCACCACCAATCTCAGCTTCAGCGAGTGGGCCGAGGTGTTCAGCGACGCAAAGATGACCACGCGCTGCTCGATCGGCTCACGCATCACTGCCACATCCTCGAAACCAGCAACGACAGCTTCAGGTTCAGGGCAAGCGCAACCGCCAATAAGCCAAAGGGGAGAAAAGACGTGACTTGACCCAGAGCCAATCAGGCGGAACATAACACCGTACAACCCGGGTCACTTCTCGATGAAAATCCCGGGTCACTTCTCAGTGGAAATCAACAGTCCAGCGCGGCTTCGAGACGCCGCGCGGTCTCGCTCAGGCTCGATGCGGAAGCACCGCTTGCGCATCTTCGCGAAACCCGGCCGCCCGCACCACCGCGAGGAACGCGGAGAGACCCTGAAAATCAGCAGCCATTGTTCGAAATCCTGGACAAGCCGTGCCGTTATCGCCCGATTGTCACGTACATGGTCAATGACCATATTCGGATCGGATTTTCATTGGAGACAAATATGACCGACCTCACGAAAGCGGGCAGCTTTTCGCTTGGCGACCGCGTGGTGAAGCGCGTGGGCTATGGCGCCATGCAGCTGGCGGGTCCCGGCGTGTTCGGGCCGCCGAAGGATCGCCTGATTGCGCTTGCGGTGCTTCGCGCAGCCGCCGCGGCCGGCGTCGATCACATCGACACCAGCGACTTCTACGGGCCCCACGTCACCAACCAGCTGATCCGGGAGGCGCTGCATCCCTATCCCCGGAACCTGGTGATCGTGACCAAGGTGGGCGCGGTCCGAGGGCCCGACGCGTCATGGAACCCGGCGCAGAGTCCGGCCGAGCTGATCCGCGCCGTGCACGACAATCTGCGCAACCTCGGCGTCGACGTTCTCGACGTCGTAAACCTGCGCATCATGGGAGACGTTCATGCCCCCAGTGAAGGCTCGATCGCGGAGCGGTTCACAACTCTTGCAGACCTTCAGCGGCAGGGGCTGATCCGGCACCTTGGCTTGAGCAACGTCACCGCCGCTCAGGTGGCGGAGGCGCGAGGCATCGCCGCGATCGTATGCGTGCAGAACCACTATAATCTCGCACATCGCGATGACGACAAGCTGATCGACGAACTCGGCCGGCAGGGCATCGCCTACGTGCCCTTCTTCCCACTCGGCGGCTTCACGCCGCTCCAGTCCGAGACCTTGTCGGCCGTGGCCGAAAGGCTCGATGCGACGCCGATGCAGGTCGCGCTCGCCTGGCTGCTGGCGCGCGCGCCCAATATCCTCCTCATTCCGGGCACGTCGTCACCGGACCATCTGCGGGAGAATCTGGCGGCGGCCGAGCTCGCCCTCACGGAGGATATCCGCTCCGAGCTGGCGGAAATCGGCACGATTAGGCGTTAGCAGACATTGAGGTAGCCAATGTGCAGACACGGTTACCTTCTTCGTCGTTCTCGGCTCGCAAGGGCCGTCGATTCGGCGCGATAATGCGATATGCAGCGACACAGCCGCCGATTGGCGTAGTAACAGTGGGGGCTCAAGCCCTATTGGTCGTCTGTCAAGCGCGCTCCGCTCGACCGAGGAGATGCGGATTTTAGATATCTGCCGGTCCCATGGTGTCGGGCGCAGCGGGCGTCCGTCAGGCTTGCTGGGTCGGATAGAGCAACCCCAGGATATTGACGTCGACCATCTGGCGATATTCGGCGGGATGCGTGTTCTGGAATGGAGCGGCAACGCCGACACCGGCGACGGCAAGCAAAATGTCGAGCCGACCATACTCTTGCAGGACGCGCGCAACCATCACCGACGCCTGCGCCTCGTTCGTCACGTCCGCTTCGATCGGCAACGTCTCGCCTCCGGCTTGACGGATGCGATCGGCCAGGTTGTGCAGCCGTTCGATGCGCCGGGCCGCAAGCGCCAGCGCGGTCGCCTCACCGATGCCGGATGAGGCCCCGTCACCAGAGCAACTTTGCCGTTCAGTTTACCTGTTTGCATTTTGAATTCCCTAACTTAAAGTTATACCTTGCCGGCGCTGAGGTTCGTGCTTCTTGCAAGCGTTTCCCATGTCGCGAGAGCCTTCAGCAGGGTCTCACCATGGCTTTGAATGGCGTCCACCGCGTCGGCGCCGAGTTGCAGGCGCAGCGGCGTGTCCGGCGCATCGAGAGCGGCCTCGATCGCGGCCGCCGCTTTCCGAGGATCGCCGTCCTGGGTACCGTTCATGGCACGCGCGAATTCGCGCGTGGCGCCGGTGACGTCGCGATAGGCGTCGATCACCGGCATGTGGCGCATGTTCGGCCCGGCGAGATTGGTTCGGAACTGACCCGGTTCGACGATCAGCACCTTGATGCCGAAGGGCGCCAGCTCCTGTGCCAGAGCTTCGCTCGCGCCTTCGATCGCGAATTTCGTCGCCGAATAGGCGCTGAAGCCCGCGAACGATAATTGTCCGCCGAGGCTCGACATGTTGACGATGGCGCCGCTCCGCTGGGCGCGCAGCGCCGGCAACGTCGCGCGGGTGACATTCACGGCGCCGTAGAAATTCGTCTCCATCAGCGCGCGCAGCTCGGCATCCGGGGTTTCCTCGAACGCGCCGACGATGCCGTAGCCGGCATTGTTGATCAGCACATCGATGCGTCCGAAACGGGTGATGGCCGCCTCGACCGCCGCTTCCGCGTCGCCGATGCGGGTCACGTCGAGCACACGGACCAGGACGCGATCGGGGGCGGAAGCGGCGAGTGCCGCAAGCGCCGCGACGTGCCGGGCGGTGGCCACGACATTGTGGCCTCGGGCCAGAGCGTGCTCGGCGAAGGCACGGCCGAAGCCGGACGAAGCGCCGGTAATGAACCAGGTCTTGGCGGCCATCGGGATGTCTTCTCCACGGAAAGTGCGTTCTGCTGAATGCTCGGCAATCTGGCCGCTGACGCATTCGCTTTCCAGATGGTTCAAATCGACATGACCATTCGATATGATGCATGAATGGAGCGCGGTCTGCTGAACCATTTTCCCATCGTGCTGACAGTCGCCCGCCGGGGTGGCTTCGCATCGGCGGCGGCAGTGCTGAACATGAGTCCCTCGGCGGTGAGCCACGCGGTCAGGGCGGTCGAGGATCGGTTGGGTCAGCCGCTCTTCCTGCGGACGACGCGCAGCGTCGCCCTGACGGAAGCTGGCAAGGCCTTCGTCGCCGCGATCGGCCCCGCCATCGCGACGATCGAAGAAAGTGTCGAGCACGTCCAGGCGGCGAAGGGACGGGTCGCGGGCGTGCTGCGGCTCAATGCGCCGCGCGTGGCGCTGCCGCTCGCAATTACGCCGGCGATCGTCGCGATGAGCCGGCTTCACCCCGATCTGACGATCGAGGTGACCTCGGACGAATGCCTCGCCGATATCGTCTCCGGAGGGTTCGATGCCGGCGTTCGTTTGGGCGAGATGATCGCGCAGGACATGATTGTGATCCGCCTGACCGGCCCGTTCAAGGCGATCATGGTCGCCGCGCCGGATTATCTTGAAGCGCGCGGCGCACCGGGGACGATCGCCGACCTCGCGGTGCATAACTGCATCGGATATCGCCTGATCTCGTCCGGCGGAGCCTATGCCTGGGATCTGATGGATCGGGGCCGCGAAGTCGCGGTCGCGGTGAGCGGCAGCGTGCGAGTGACCGATTCCACATATGCCCGCGAGCTGGCGCTGCTTGGTGTCGGCATCGCCTATATCTTCGAGCCGCTGGTTCGGAAGGATTTGCGCGCGGGCCAGTTGCGGCAGGTTCTGCCGGCGGCCAGCATCGAAGAACCGGGCCTGTTCCTGTATTTTCCGCGATATGCGTCGGAAATGCCGAAGCTGAGGGCGTTCATCGACACGGTTCGCAGAATTTCAAGAGGAATGATGTCGGGCTGAGCTGGCGGGGTCAAATGAACCATCGGACGCCGGAAGAAAGCGAAAGGAAGTCATGCGGACATTCGTGGCATTGATGCGCGGCATCAATGTGGGTTCGGCACGCAAGCTGCCGATGGCGGATTTGCGTGCCCTGTGCCTTGCGCTCGGGATGGAACGGCCGCAAACCTATATCCAGAGCGGCAATCTGATCGTCGATGCCGAAGGCGGCGCGGACGATGTGCGAAGCTTGCTGGAAAAGGGATTGACCGCGCAGGCGGGATTCGCGGTCGATGTCATCGTGCGCGAAGCCGCCGGCTGGGAGCGATATGTCGCGGCCGATCCCTTCGCCGGGAACGCCGAGGTTCCGGCGAAAATGGTGCATCTGTATCTGTCCCGCGACGCGGTCGATCCGGGCGCCGCAGACATCCTGGCGCGACGGGCGCAAAGCGGGGAGCGGGTCCGCCTGGCCGGCGGCGCGCTCTGGATCGATTACGGCGCGGCGGGCGTTCATGGCTCGAAGCTGAGCCCGTCCCTCATCGACAAGGCCTGCGGCTCGCCGACGACCGGCCGCAACCGGAACACCGTGCTGAAGATCCGCGAGATGATCGCAGCGCGGAGTTAGGTTTTCGGAAACCGTCTTGTCCGATGCACGGATTGCTGATCCATACGATAACATGGCGGAAAGGCCGCCCGGCGATGCGGCGAAAGGACGGAACCGTGGCACGGGATTGCGGGGTATGAACGGCTTGGCGAAACGCATGGTTCCGCTGGCGCTTCTCGGATTCGTCCTCTCGGGCTGCGCGCATCTGCATTATCGGTATCTGGACGCGCTGATCGCGTCGCCGAACCAGTATCTGCGCGAGGTGATCGCGGGGCCGATGCCGCCGCCGCCGATCGGCACGTCGCGCACGATTGCCGGGCCGGATTACGCACCGGGCGCGCCCCTGCCCGCCTCACCTGATCCGGCGACCGACTGGGGCAGCTATAATCGCACGCTGGAAGGCGATCGGTTCTCGCCGCTCGACCGGATCACCACGGCGAATGTCGACGAACTGCGCCCGCTTTGCGATTTCCGCCTCGCCGACGCGACCGATCTTCAAGGCACGCCGCTGGAAATCGCCGGCACGCTCTATGTCACCACCCAACAGCACACTTATGCGATCGACGCGCGAACCTGCCGGTTGCGTTGGGAGCACATCTATCACCTCGTGCGCCGGGTGCCGCTCGACCCGAATCAGGTCAATCGCGGCCTTGCCTATTGGCACGGGCTGCTGATTCGCGGCTCGAACGACGGCAGACTCTATGCGCTGAACGCAGCGACCGGAGGCACCGTGTGGAACGTGCCGATCGGCGACCCCGCGATCGGCGAGACGTTTCCCGCCGCTCCGATCGTCTGGCACGGCATGGTGTTCATCGGCAATGCCGGCGGCGATAATTTCGGCGTGGCGGGACGGATGATGGGGTTCGATGCGCGAACCGGTCTGATGCTGTGGTCCACACCGCTGATCCCGAGCAACGGACGCGCTGCCGCCACCTGGCAGGCGACGAGCTTCGAGCATCCGCGCGGCGGGGCGGCGACCTGGACCTCCTATGCGATCGATCCGCGCACCGGGATTCTTTATGCGCCGACCGGCAACGCGGCGCCCGATTTCCTGAAATCGTTGCGCCCCGGCGCGAACGATTATGCCTATGGCGTGATCGGGCTCGATGCGCGCACCGGCAGCGTGCGCTTCTGGCACCAGTTTCTCAGCGGCGACGATGTTCACGACTGGGACATGGCGGCTGCGCCCGAGCTGATTACCACGCCAAGGGGACGCAAATTGCTGGTGGCCGCCGGCAAGGACGGATTTCTCTATGCGCTCGACCGCGAGACCGGAAAACTGGCGGTGAAAACCGCGATAACGACGCGATTCAACACGCGCGCGCCGATGACGCCGCGGGGCACCCGATTTTGCCCCGGAATCGAGGGCGGGGTGGAGTGGAGCAGCCCGGCCTATTCGCCGCAAACCGACGCGCTCTATGTCAACGCCGTGGATTGGTGCACCACCGTTCGCGTCATTGCGGCGAATGCACTCAAGGGCCGCAAGGGCCTGCCCTGGACCGGCTCGACCAGCCGCATCCATCCCTATGGTCTGCGCGCGAACCGTTATTCCGGCTGGATCACCGCGGTCAGTGCGCGCACCGGCGCGGTGTTGTGGCGTCTGCACGACAGCAGGCCGATGCTGGCGGGCACCACCCCGACCGAAGGCGGGGTGGTGTTCACCGGCGATCTGAACGGCCTGTTCATGGCGCTCGATCAGCGCACCGGCGCCCTGCTCTACCGATACGATACCGGTCAGCCGATCGGCGGCGGCGTGATCACCTATGCCGATCGCGGCCGGCAATATGTCGCGGTCGCAGCGGGGATGGACGCGCCGATCGGCTGGCGGCTGAGTACAGGGCCGGGCAGGATCGTGGTGTTCGGGCTGCCCGGCGGGTGACGGGTCAGGCGGGCGCCCAGACATCGCCATGGTCGATGGCGATGCCCTCGGTGCGCAGCTTGAGCAGATGCGCGAGCACGTTGCGCTCGGCGGCGATTTTCAGCATCGGGTTCTGCTTGGCGTAGAGCCGCGCCGCGATTTCGGCGATCGTCGATGGCCGGGCACGCAGTGCCTCGAGAATCGCGGCCTCGCGCCGGCGGCGATGGGCGAGCATTTCCGCGACCAGGGCGCGCGGCTCCGGCAGGAGCGGCCCGTGGCCGGGCAGATAGACGGTTTCGTGCCGGTCGAGCAGGCGGAGCAGACTATTGTAATAGGCCTTCATGTCGCCATCGGGCGGGTTCACGATCGAGGACGACCATGACATCACGTGATCGGCGCTGAACAGAATGTCGCCCGCTCCCGCGACCGTGTAGGCGAAGGCGAGATGGTCGCTCGCGTGGCCCGGCGTGTGCAGCGCGGTCAACCCCGCCAGTTCGTCGCTCTCTTTCAGCCCATGATCGGGCGTGAACAGCGGCGTCGCGGGACGGTGGAACCCGTAGGTCGCGGCGTTCGTCGCGTTTTTCAGCGCCGCCGTGGCACCGAGATGGTCACGATGGGTATGCGAGAGCAGAATCCGCCTGATCGGCACATCGCCGGCGGCTTCAAGGATGTCCGACACATGGGTCGGGTCGTCCGGCCCCGGATCGAGCACGGTCAGCCCGTCTTCGGCGGCGATCAGATAGGTGTTGGTGCCGTGATAGGTCATCACCCCCGGATTGCGCGCGACGATGCGGCGGATTCCGGGCAGGACATCAAGCGCGACGCCGCGCTTCGGCTCGGCTTCGGTCAGAAACGGCATGACGCTGCGCTGCCGGTCGCGTGACTATGGTTCATCGCGCCAGACTAGGGTGTGAACCCGATGGCGGCAATCAGCCCGCGCCGAACAGGGCCGAGAGCAGCCCGAACATCACCGCGACCAGCAGGATGCCGCCTACCCAGACCGCCGGGCCGAGCCGCTCGCGGTCCCGGCTCGCGCGCCAGCCCCTGCGTCCTGAGTCTTTCCGGGGCTTCGGCGCCTTGTTATCGAGACCGACGATCCTGGATCGTCCTGCCGGGCCTGCATGCTGCGCGACCATGGCCATCTCTCCCGCTCCACGGGTCAAAAAGGGAAAATGCGCCCGATCGGGCCTCGTTTGCAAGCGAATCCCGCGCTTCAGGGCAGGCATCTTGCCGTTCCGCGCGCTCCAGGCCAAATCATGCGCCATGACCGAACCCGATCCCGAGGCGCCGCTGCGGCGATCCCTCGCACGGCACCGCGCCTTCGCGAGCGGATTGCTGGTGCTGATGGTCGGCCTCACCGTTCTCGCCTACTGGCTGCCGCCGACCGATGCCGCGTTGTTCCTGCGCGATGCGGCGAAAGCCGGGGTAATCGGCGGCATTGCCGACTGGTTCGCGATCACCGCCCTGTTCCGCCATCCGCTCGGCCTGCCGATCCCGCATACCGCGATCCTGCCGGCGCAGAAGGAACGGCTGGGCGCGGCGCTGGGCCGGTTCGTCGCCAATCACGTGTTCACCGAGGCGGATGTCGCGCGGTTCCTCGCCGGGCTCGACATTCCCGATCTGCTTGGCCGTTTTCTTGCCGATCCGGCGATGGCGCGGCCCGCCGCCGAGGCCTTGGCCGCTTCACTGCCGCGCCTGCTCCAGTCGATCGAGGATGGAAGGGCGCGCAGGCTGATCGGCCGGCTGCTGCCGCGCCTGGCGGGTGGCCCGGCGGCCGGGCGCGTGGTGGCGCGCGCCCTCGCCTCGCTGGTGCAAAGCGGACGGCACCAGGAGGTGTTTTCGTTCGTTCTCGATCAGTTGCGCACAGTGCTGAAGGCGCGCGAGGCGGATTTGAAGCAGATCGTCCGCGACCGGGTGCGCGAACAGGGCGGCGTGCTGGTGGGCTGGGCGGTAGGTGCGAGCATCGCATCGCGCGTCGTGGCTTCGCTCAATACCGAGTTCGACCGTATCGGGCCGGACGGATCGGAACTGCGCGAGGCGTTCGACGAATGGGTGCATCACGAGATCGGCCGCCTCACCGACGATCCCGAGCGGGCGGCGGAGCTGGGTGCCGCGCTGCGGCGCGTCGTCACCCACGAAACCATGCGCGCCTGGGGGCACGATATCTGGACGCAACTGCGCGCGGCGATCGAACGGGATGCGGTGCGGCCGAGCGGCCACAGCGTCGCCGTGATTCAGAACGCGCTCGCCAATCTCGGCACCATGCTGGCCCAGGACAAGGCGAGCCGCGCGCGCATCTCGGCAGCGGCGGGTGCCGTGGTGGCGCGCCTGTTGCCGGCCGCGCAGGCGGAAATATCCGGGTTCATCGGCCGCGTCGTCGGAAACTGGGATGCCGCGACAATTACCGACAAACTGGAATTGCGGGTGGGCAAGGATTTGCAATTCATCCGCGTCAACGGCACGTTGGTCGGCTTTCTGATCGGCGGGGCGCTGTTCCTGCTTCTGCATTTCGGCTTTCACAGACAGGGCTAAACCGGTGCACATTCATATTCATGAATTCCCCGACAACCCGTTCCTCCAATTGACCGGAGCAGAATTCGCCGCCGCCGCCGCCAAGGCCGGACCGATCGGCGCCGGCCATCTTGTGACCTTCGGCACCAGCATCGCCGAATACGAGCAAGCGGCGCCCGCGATCGAGGCGCTGATCGCAACGCCCGGCACGGTCCGCCGGCTCGATCTCGCGCGCGCCCCGCGATTGCGGCTGATTCAGTCCACCGCCGCGGGCGTCGATGCGCTGGCGCCGTTCGACATGATCCCGGACGGGGTGATGCTGCTGAACAATCGTGGCGTTCACGCCGACCGGGCAGGCGAATTCGCGATCATGGCGATGCTGATGCTGGCGGCCCATATGCCGGAATTCGCGACCGATCAGCGGGCGCATCGGTGGAACCGGCGGTCTTCCGGGATCATCGCGGGATTGCGCGCGACGATCGTCGGCGTCGGCGGGCTGGGCGGCGGTGCCGCGCGCCGGGCGCGGCAATTCGACATCCGCGTCACCGGAATTCGCAACGCGGCGGCGGCGCACCCGGATTGCGACCGCACGCTGACCGTAGCCGATCTCGACAAGGTGCTGCCGGAGACCGATTTCCTGCTCCTGGCCTGCCCGTTGACCGAAGCGACGCGCAACCTGATCGATGCGCGGCGGCTGGCGCTGCTGCCCGCACGCGCGGGGGTCATCAATATCGGACGCGGCGAGCTGCTCGTTCAGGCTGCACTGATCGCCGCCCTGCGCAACGGCACGATCGCCGGCGCGGTGCTGGACGTTTTCACGGAAGAGCCGGTGCCGGCGGAAGACCCGATCTGGGACGCGCCGAACCTGATCATGACCCCGCATATCTCCTCGGACGATCCCGAGCGCTACAACGAGGCGACGCTCGCGATGTTTTTCGAGAATCTGCGCGCCCTCGCCGAAGGCCGCACGCCGCGCACCCTGGTCGATCTGGCGAAGGGGTATTAAACAACAGTGGAACGTAGCGTCAGCTCGTTCCACTGCCGGCCGCGAATGCGGACGCGCAGCTTTAGCTGCGGAAGCCAAGGCCGCGGATGCGGCCGCCCGGCGTTTGAGGGCTCAAAAATTACCTCGGGAACCGAACAGCGACGAGCCGATGCGCACCATGGTCGCTCCGCAGGCGATCGCGACCTCGAAATCTTCCGACATGCCGATCGAGCGTTCCGGCAGGCCATGATGATCGGCCATCGCCACCAGATCGCGGAAATAGGGCGCGGGATCGGCGTCCAGCGGCGGAATTGCCATCAGCCCGCGCAAATTGGCGCCGAACCGCTCGCGCATCGCGCGGATGAAGCCATCCGCTTCGGCGCGCGCGATGCCGGCTTTCTGAGGCTCGTCGCCGATATTGACCTGCACCAGCAGGTTGGGCAGCGCGCCCTCGCGTTCAGCCGCCGCCGCCAGCGCGTCCGCGAGTTTCGGCCGGTCGAGCGTTTCGATCATGTCGAACAACAGCACCGCATCGCGCGCCTTGTTGGTTTGCAGCGGGCCGATCAGATGCAGGTCGAGATCGGGGTGGGTTACCCGCAGAGGCGGGAATTTCACCGCCGCTTCCTGAACCCGGTTCTCGCCGAAGACGCGCTGGCCGGCGGCGAGCGCCTGCTCGATCAAGGAAGCGGGCTTGGTTTTCGACACCGCGACCAAGGTAACGTCGCGCCCGGCGGCGGCGCGGTTCATCCGCGCACGCAGAGCGGCGATGGTCTCGGCGAGCGAGGGTTCCGGGGTGGGATTGTCGGCCATGGATGAATACCTGATCGGCGCGGCGCGCGCGGTCAAGCGGCGCCGAAAGCCCCCCTACCCTACGCTATGGCTGTTCACCGATGCCGGACGGCTGGCCGACCCGCTGCCGGCAATCGCGCTCCTGCCGCGCGGCATCGGCGGCGTGGTGTTCCGCCATGACGGCGCGCCGAATCGCGCGGCTTTGGGCCGTCTTGTCGCGGCGCTCTGCCGGGCGCGCGGAATTCCGCTCATCGTCGCCGGCGACTGGCGGCTCGCCGCCGCATTGCGTGCCGGCGTGCATCTGCGCGGCGGGACGAAAATCCGCTCAGCCTATCGCGGAGCGCTCGTCACCGCCTCGGCCCATGGGCGGACGGAACTGATCGCCGCAGCACGGGCCGGGGCCGACCTCGTGTTTCTCTCGCCCGCATTCGCGACGGCGAGCCATCCGGGTGCGAGGCCGCTCGGCGCGGTGCGCTGGGCGGGACTCGCGCGGACCAGCCCGGTTCCGGTGCTGGCGCTCGGCGGGATCGGCCGGCGGGCGCAGCACCGGCTGGGCGCCGCCTGCGCCGGCATTGGGGCGATCGGCGCTCTGTCACATGGTTGAAATACACTGTGGCGTCGAAACAACAGCCCGGCGAAATAGGCGTTTCACCCGCAGAGACTAGTTGCCTCGGCAGGGCAAAATGCCTTTTATCAGCCCGTCGCCGCACCCGGTTTCGTGCCGCCCGTCGTCACGGGCCTGCCGGGGAAGCGGATAACATGTTCTTGCCGGGATACCGGCTTCATGGGGGACTGAATGCGCAAGTTTCTGCTGGCCTCGGTGGCCACGTTGGGCATGGTGGCGGGAATTTCCGGCACCGCCTACGCACAGGCGGCGAAGCCGCCGGCACCCGGCACGCTCGTCGTTCACCTGAACGGGCTGCTGAACGATCAGATCAACGACATCGGTTCGACCGCGAATACCGTCAACACCTCGGCCGGCGCGTACAAGCTGAACCCGATCGGCATGACCGGCTTCCTGCGCCTGTATCCGGGCTTCGACGCGCAGACCGAGGGCGGTCTGCAATACGGTGTCGCCACCGAGCTGCGCACCGCCTTCACCACCGCCGGCCAGGGCATCCATGAAGCCGGCCCCGGCGTCGAGTCGATGGTGATCCGCCGTGCCTATGCCTATGTCGGCACCAAGGAAGCCGGTTTCGTCCGGTTCGGCCAGACCGACGGCATCTGGGATTTGCTCTCGACCGGGGAATATTTCAATTACGGCGACGGCAATCTGTGGGATTCCGACGGCGGCGTCGGCGCCGCCGTGCCGTCTCAGGCTGCGCCGCATGCCTTGTTCACCTACGAGGGCGCGCTCTACACGACCAACAAGATCGTCTATGTCTCGCCGGATATCGCTGGCTTCCAGGCCGGGATCGATTTCGAACCGAACTCGAACGGCTTCAAGGAAGGCGAACTCTGCACCGGTGGCACCTCCAGTTGCGCCACTCTCGCCAGCGCCCCAGGCGGTGCGGGCGCGTTTCGCCGCAAGAACACCTTCACCGGCGGCGTCTCGTACTCCAGTGAGTTCAACGGCACCGGCGTGAAGCTGATGGCCGACTACCTGATGAGTTCGCCGATCGGCAACAGCTCGGGTGCCCCGATCGAGACCATCATTTCGCCGGAAACCGGCTCGATCACCCACGAGACCAGCTTCAAGCGGATGGGCATCGCCCAGCTTTCCGGTCAGGTGACCTATGCCGGCTTCCTGCTCGGCGCCGATATGAAAGACGGCCAGGTCAACAACGGCTACAGCTTCCTGCTGCCCGGCCAGCGCAATGCGCTGTTCTACGAAGTGACCGGCGAATACACCGCGGGCCCCTATACGCTTGGCATACAGTATTTCAACAACCAGGCCGCCGGCGCACATCTGCCCGGCAACGGCACCGCGCGGACCGAGACCGATTACGGCTTCGATATCGGCGCGAACTATGCGCTGACCCCGCACTTCGGTGTCTATGCGGTCTATCTCTACGGCCACCGGCACCAGCTCGGCTATGACTTCATCAGCAGCACGGCCGACTCGACCGCGTTCAACAACGTGCAGGCGCAGGCGATCAGCGCTGGCGCCCAGCTCAAATGGTAAGCTGACCGCAACGGTCATCTGAAGCACGAGGGTGGCGGAGCGATCCGCCGCCCTTTTTTCTTGCTCTATTTCTCACTCCAAAATCCCCGCCCTACGCCGTGCTCTTGGCGCGATGCCCCGGCAAGGTTAAACACCAGCGACAGACCAAGCGGAGACGAATGTGCGCTTTCATGTGATCAACGCCCAGACCACGATGTTCCGGCCCGCAATAAGGCTCGCCGCGCTGGGCTCCGTCCTCGCCTTGGCCGCCTGCGGCAACGCGAAACAGCCGCAATTGCCGAACATGCAGACCTATCGGATTCCGCCGGCCATGCAGAATGCCAATTCCGGGCTTGGCAATCTGTTCACCCTCGGCGGCAAGAGCGGACCTTCGGGACAGGCGACAGGGGTTTCGGTCAATGCCTATCTCTGGCGGGCCTCGCTCGACACGCTGTCGTTCATGCCGCTCGCCTCGGCCGATCCGTTTGCCGGCGTGATCATCACCGATTGGTATTCCCCGCCCGCCACGCCCAACGAGCGCTTCAAGGCGACCGCCTATGTGCTCGGCAGCGTGCTGTCGGCCAACGATCTCAAGGTCTCGGTGTTCCGCCAGACCATGTCGGGCGGCGAATGGGTCGATGCCCCGGTCGATCCGGCGACTGCGAGCGGCATCGAGGACCGGATCCTGGCGCGCGCCGCGCAATTGAAGGCGGCCGGCCAGCTGAACGGCTGAGCGATGGACCAGACGACGTCCGATCTGGCGTACGATTTTCGCGCCGCCGAGCCGCGCTGGCAGGAGGCATGGACGAAGCGCGGCTGTTTCCGCGCCGAGGACAGGCCGGACGGAACCAAGCCGAAATACTACGTGCTGGAGATGTTTCCCTACCCCTCCGGCAAGATTCATATGGGCCATGTGCGCAACTACATGCTGGGCGAGGTCGTCGCCCGCTACAAGCGCGCGCGCGGCTTTGACGTGCTGCATCCGATGGGCTGGGACGCGTTCGGCCTGCCCGCCGAGAACGCCGCGCGGGAACGCGGCATCGCCCCGGCGGTCTGGACCCGCGAGAACATCGCGGCGATGCGCGCGGATTTGCAGCGCGTCGGCTTAGCACTCGACTGGTCGCGCGAGTTCGCGACCTGCGACCCGGAGTATTATGGCCAGCAGCAGAAATTGTTCCTCGATTTCTGGCGCGCGGGCTTCGCCCTCCGGCGGGAATCGGCGGTCAACTGGGACCCGGTCGATCAGACCGTGCTCGCCAACGAACAGGTGATCGACGGGCGCGGCTGGAAATCCGGCGCGCTGGTGGAAAAGCGCAGGCTGCGCCAGTGGTTCCTGAAAATCACCGACTTCGCCGAAGATCTGCTCGCCGGGCTCGACACGCTGGAGCGTTGGCCCGAGCGGGTGCGGGTGATGCAGCGCAACTGGATCGGCCGCAGCGAAGGCGCCGAATTTTCGCTCCGCCTTATCACGCCGGTTGCTGGCATCGATCGCGTCGTGGTCTACTCCACCCGGCCGGACACGCTGTTCGGCATGAGTTTTCTGGCCCTGGCGCCGGATCATCCGCTCGCCATGGCGGTCGGAGCCGCGAACCGGGACGCCGCCGCCTTCATCGCCGAATGTCAGAGCGCCGGAACCTCGGAAGCCGTGATCGAGGCCGCCGAGAAGCGCGGTTTCGACACCGGATTGTGCGTCGCCCACCCGTTCATCGCGGGGGCGACCTACCCGGTCTGGATCGCCAATTTCGTGCTGATGGACTACGGCACCGGGGCGATTTTCGGCTGCCCGGCGCATGACCAGCGCGATATCGAGTTCGCCCGCAAATACGGGCTCGGTGTGACCGTGGTGGTCGCGCCAAAGGACGAGCCCGATCTTGCCGTGACCGACAAAGCCTTTATCGGCGATGGTTTGATCGTGAATTCCGGCTTTCTCGACGGCCTGGATGTCCAGGCCGCGAAATCGCGCGTGATCGCCGAACTGGAAGCGCGCGGGCTGGGGCGCGGCGTGGTGAACTGGCGCCTGCGCGACTGGGGCATTTCGCGCCAACGCTACTGGGGCTGCCCGATTCCGGTGATCCATTGCGAAATCTGCGGCGCGGTGCCGGTGCCCGAAAAACAGCTCCCGGTACGCCTGCCGGAAGACGTGGCGTTCGACAAACCGGGCAATCCGCTCGACCATCACCCGACCTGGAAACATGTGGCGTGCCCGCAATGCGGCGCGGCGGCGACCCGCGAGACCGACACGTTCGACACGTTCGTCGATTCGTCGTGGTATTTCGCGCGGTTCTGCGCCCCGCACGCGGCATCGCCAACCGATCGCGCGGCGGTGGATCGCTGGATGCCGGTCGATCAATATATCGGCGGCATCGAGCATGCGATTCTGCACCTGCTCTATGCGCGGTTCTTCACCAGGGCGATGCACCGCCTCGGCCATGTCGGGCTGCAGGAACCATTCGCCGGGTTGTTCACCCAGGGGATGCTCACCCATGAGAGCTACCGCACCGAGGACGGGCGCTGGCTCTACCCCGACGAGGTGGCGAAGCACCCGGACGGCACGGCGACCGAGCGGGCGACCGGTGCGACGGTGATCGTCGGGGCGATCGAGAAAATGTCGAAATCCAAGCGCAACACGGTCGATCCCAGCGCGGTGATCGAGCGGTTCGGCGCGGATACCGTGCGCTGGTTCGTGCTGTCGGACAATCCGCCCGAACGCGACGTGGAATGGACCGAAGCGGGCGCGCAGGGGGCGTTTCGCTTCGTGCAGCGGCTGTATCGCCTCGCGCGCGGCGTCGCTGCGGAATTCGCGGACATGACCCCGCTGGATCGGGCATCTCCCGATCAAGCGGGGGGCGGCGCGCGCGCGCTGCGCCAGACCACCCATCGGACCATCACCGCGGTGACCGAGGCGATCGAGGCGTTCGCATTCAATGTCGCGATCGCGCGGCTCTACGAGCTGGCGAACGCGGCCGGCGAGGCCGAGGGCAAGCCGGCGATGGCGGCGGCGAGGCGCGAGGCGGTGATCACGTTGATCCGGCTCGCCGCCCCCATCGTCCCGCACGTGGCCGAGGAAGCCCACGCGCTGCTCGCCCCCGAGCAGGGGCTGGTCGCCGATCTGCCCTGGCCGGAGGCCGATCCCGACCTGGTGCGGCGCGACCGGGTGACCCTCGCGGTGCAGGTCATGGGCAAGCTGCGCGGCACCATCGAGCTGCCGCTCGGCACCGATGCGGAAACCGCCATAACCGCCGCCCTGGCGGATCGGAAGATCGCCCGCGCCCTGGAGGGCGCCACCATCGTCAAGCGGGTCCATGTGCCGGACCGGATCGTGAACTTTGTCGTTCGCACGTAAGCTTCCAGCACTCCTCGCTTTGCTCGGCCTCGCCAGCTGCGGGTTCCATCCGCTATACGGATCGCAGGGCGGCCAGGAGCCGGCGATCGCCTCGCGCATGGATGAAATCGATATCGGGCTGATGCCCGATCGCAGCGGCCAGGTGATGCACGAGGCGCTGGAACGCGACCTGCAACGCGCCGGCGCGCCGAAATTCTATCGCTACCATCTGGCGGTCAGCTACGGGATTTCGGTTCAGGTGATCGGCATCCAGCCGGACAGCTCGAACACCCGCAACCGGTACTTCGCCAATGCCCATTGGGTGCTAACGCCCGAGGGCAATCGCGGCCTCGCAATCGCCAAGGGCAATGCCCAGGCGATGGATGCCGAGAACATCATCGACAACCAGTATTTCGCGACCGCGCTTGATGGCGGCACGATGCGCCACCAGCTCGCCCGCGAGATCGCGACCCAGATCACCACCCAGCTCGCGATCTATTTCCGCAGCCATCCCGACAAGGGCTGAAGACCGGTGAAGATCGAGACAAGACAGGTCGAGCGCTTCCTCGCCGACCCTGGGCGGACGCGCTTCGTGCTGATCTATGGGCCGGATAGCTCGCTGGTCGCCGAGCGGGGGCGCGGTCTCGCCAGGCGCATTGCCGGATCGCTCGACGATCCGTTCCGCATCGCCGAGCTCGACGCCGATCAGGCCGAGCGCCTGCCCGAGGAGGCAAGCGCGCAGGCGTTCGGCGGCGGACGGCGCGTGGTTCTGCTGCGCGATGCGGCGGACAAGCAGGTGCCATTCATCGAATCCGCGCTCGAGACCAGGGGCGATTCGCTGGTCATCGCCATGGGCGGCGACCTTGCCGCGCGCTCGAAGCTGCGGGCGTTCGCCGAAAAACACGCCGAAGCCGCAGCGATCGCCTGCTATCCGCCGGACGGCGCAGCGCGCGGTCCGGCGCTGGAAGCCGCCTTGCGCGATGCCGGCGTCGCGCTTTCGCGGGACGCGATTGCCGTCGCCGCCGGCCGTCTCGGCGGCGAGACCGGCGCGCTGCGCGACGCGGCCGAGCGGCTGATTCTCTATGCCGGCACCGAGCGAAAGCTCGACCTCGCGGATATCGACGCGGTGCTCGACGATCAGGGCTCGGCCTCGATGCAGGACGCGATCGATGCAGCGCTCGCTGGCGACGTCAAGGCAGCCGATCACGCCGTCGGGCTGGCGCTCGACGAAGGCGCCGCACCGGTGGCGATATTGCGCGTGCTGCTCGGCGAGCTTTCGGCGCTCCGGCTGCTTGCCGACGCGGTCGCGAAGGGAGCCAGCGCGCGCGATGCGGTCGCGGCGCGGCGGCCACCGGTGTTTTTCCGCCGCCAGGCGGCGGTGATCAAGGCGGCCGGGCGTTGGCGCGAGCCGGCGATTATTGCCGCGATCGAGCGCGCGCTGCGCGCCGAGGCCGATTGCAAGCGCACCGGCGCGGTGCCCGAGGCGATCTGCCGGCAGACGCTGCTGGGCCTCGCCCAGCGCGCTTCAAAAATAAGACAATGAAGCGTTCTTATCCGGTTCACACATATAGACGCAAGATATTGATTCAGCGATGATATCTCTGTTAGGATGGCCAGCCAGGGAGAATGGGCCATTTATCCCGGAAGGGCAGCGCGGCTTTCCACGAGAAAGCGCCGCCAATGTCGCGCGATCCCTTCGACTTATCGGTCGCGTCTTGAGCGGCAATCAACTCGTTAACTTGCGGATGGTTTAAGACAAAAAATGCATCGGCTGTGCGCGTTTCTCCTACTCGCACAAGAATGTAAAAGAGGTTTGGAACTGCCTGTCTTCGCCGGATTAGCCAAGCACTATTCGATCCAACCCCTTTTACATCGACCCAGAATCGATATGTCGCGTCCCGGCTTCCCACCATCAGATCGGCCAAGGGCGTATTTCCCATTGTGAACGAGACGACGTAGCCATTGCGGACCAATTCCGATGCGACGAGAAATTGCGCCGTCCATTGCGTGCGCTGCACCTTCGCTGAGCGCGATATCGGCATTATTGTCGAGGGCATCGTGGTTTCACCTGTGGAGAATCTGAAAGGCGGTCTCGTATCGTTTGAGGCAGAGTTGGCGTTGAAATGAAGCCCGATTCCTATAATTCGATCGTTACCGATCGCTTTCGACCATCGCGACCGCCTGCCTAAGTACGCCGGCCAGGGCGGCGCGCTGGGCGGCGACCAGATCGGGCGCGGTGGGCCCGGCGAGCGGCGCCGTCGCCGTCAATCGCCGCTGCGCCAATGGCCGCTCGCCGATCCCGACGGGCTTCGCGACCACCAGGGTCAGGGCGGCACGGGCGACGTGCCGGGTCGGGTCGGCGAGCAGCGTGTCGAGCGTGCCCTCCACGATCAGCGCGGGAGACAATGCGCTGCCCTCGCCCACAACCGCGGAAAATTCGCCCGAGGCCTGAAGCCACGCGATCAGCGATGCCGTGACCGCCTGCGCCGGCGGCACCGCCCAGCGATTGTAATAGCCGCGATGGATGCTGCCATCCGCTTGCAGCGTGATCAGCCCGCGATCGCCCAGCGCCGGGCCGGCCTGGATGCCGCGCACCAGCACCACGCCACGCCGCGATCCCGCCGCCGCGATGCCGGGCTCGGGTGCGATCGGCCAGTCGGTCCGCGCGGTGTAGGGCTGCTTGGCGAGAAGGTCGCCGCAACCGGCGAGAGCCAGCGGCGCTGCAAGCAGCAGATGACGACGGTTCAGGGACATGGCGCTCCTCATTGCGGCGTCTGCCGGGGTGGCGGCGCGCCGCGCAGCACGATCGAGGGGTTGTTCTTCAGGGTTTCCGACAATTCGTCGAGATTGGCCGACGCCGCGTTCAGGTTGCGCAGGATCGGGATCATCTGGCGATTGAGCGTCGCGGTGGTCTCGTTCGCGCTACGCACCGTCGCCTGGGTCTGTGCGATGAGCTTCGGCATCTCGGCGCTCACCTTGGCAAGTTCGTCGGTCGTGCGATTGAGTTTTGCCAGTATGGCGCGGGTCTGTGCCCCATCGGCGAGGTTGCGCAGCGAGGCGGTGGTGGCCGGCAGATCAGCTCGTTTCACCTGGGATCTCAACTCGCCGAGCAGCGCGTTGGCGTTCGCCAGCGTCTTATGCGCATCGCCGGTGGTGATTTCCTTGTTGAGCGTATCGACCAGCGAGGTAAGCACCGCGATCGTCTTGTTGAATTTCACGTGCTCCATATTGGTCAGGAATTTTTGCACCGCATCCTGCACCTGGGTGAGCGTGCTCGGGATCGAGGGGATCACGGTCGAACGCGGCTGCCAGGGAATCGACGGCACCGGATGGTGCACCGGCTTGACGAAGCTCAGCTCCAGATAGGCGAGCCCGGTGATCCCCTGCGGCGCCACCTGAACGCGCAACCCAAGTTTGATCGCCTGCGCGATATTGGTGTCCGGTCCCACCTTGCGGGGGTCAACGCGGAACCGCACCACCACCTGGTGATAGACCGGCTGGAGCATTTCGGACGGATTCCTCGGCGGATACTCGGCGGAAACCAGGCCGATATCGGTGACTTTGCCGATGGTCACGCCGCGAAACTTCACCGAGGAGCCGACATTGAGCCCCTGCACCGATTCGCGGAAATAGGATTCGTAGGCAATGCCGGGCCGGAACGCATTGCCGGACAGCAGGAAGATCAGCCCGATCAGCACCGCGATGCCGGCGAGCACGAACAGGCCGGTTCGCAGGGCGGCGCCGCGCGGTTCCATTATGGTGACCTCGAAATGACCATTCGGAACAGCCCGTCAAGGCGGCCCGTTGCGAACCGTGAGGCGGCATGACGATCCAGGTTCGCACCGCCATCATGAATTGCTTCCACCTTGCAAAGCTCGGCGTCGCAATGACGCTTGACCAAAAATACCCTCATGATTCGGCTTCCCGGTTGAAAAATGCCCGCACCGTGGGATGATCGCTCGTGCGTTGCAAGTCGCGCGGCACGCCGAGCGCGATCATGCCCTTCGCCGCGCGATCGAGCATCACGCAGCGATCGGCGATGGCGAAGATCGATTGCAGTTCGTGAGTCACCACCACGAAGGTGCAGCCCAGCGCCGCGCGCAGATCCAGGATCAGCCGGTCGAGCCCGGCGCCGGTGATCGGGTCGAGCCCGGCGGAGGGTTCGTCGAGAAACAGGATCGGCGGATCGAGCGCTAGAGCCCGCGCGATCGCGGCGCGCTTCGCCATACCGCCGGAAATTTCGGAGGGCAGCAGATTGACCGCGTCGGCGAGGCCGACCAGAGCGAGCTTGATCCGCGCGATCTCGGCGCGCGCCCGCGCCGGCAGATCGGTGAACATCGCGAGCGGCAGCATGATGTTCTCCAGCAATGTCATCGAGCCAAAGAGCGCGCCGGACTGGAACATCACCCCGATATCCCGGCGGACCGCCTCGACCTCGGTCACCACATCGTGGCCACGCACCGAAATCCGCCCCTGCGTGGGCGGGAGCAGGCCGATCATCTGCTTGAGCAGGGTCGATTTGCCGCAGCCCGAGCCGCCGAGCACGACGAACACCTCGCCGGTCGCCACGGTGAACGAGACATTCTCGAAGATCGTGCGCGTGCCGAAGCGCTGGCCCGCCGCATCGACCACGATCGCCACGGCATCGTTCACAGGCCGAGCCGGTAGAAAATCACCGCGAACAGCCCGTCGAGCAGAATGGTCGCGACGATGCCGCCCACCACCGCCGAGGTCGCCGCCTCGCCCACCGCGCGCGGGCCGCCGCCCGCGGTCAGGCCGGCCCGGCAGCCGATCAGCCCGATCGCGGCACCGAACACCACCGCCTTGAACAGGCCGAGCAGCAGCGCCTCCGGCCCGGTCGCCATTTGAACCTGATGCAGGATGGCGGCGGGGGGAAATCCGAGAATCATCATCACGAAGCCCATGCCGATGATCCCGGCGACATCAACCCCGATCGCCAGGGCCGGCATCACCAGCATCGCCGCCGCCATGCGCGGAATCACCAGCATGGTCTCGGCATCGATCCCCATGGTGGTCAGCGCCGCGACTTCTTCGTTGACCATCATGGTGCCCAGCTCGGCGGCGAAGGCCGAGCCGGTACGCCCGGCCAGGATCACGGCGGCGAGCAAGGGCCCCAGTTCGCGGAACAGCGAAAGCGACACCAGGGCCGCGACATAGATATCCGCGCCGAACTGGCGCATCGGGATCGCCGACTGGAACGCCAGGATCATCCCGATCAGAAAGCCCATCATCAGGATGAGCGGCATCGCCTCGGTTCCGGCGCGTTCGGTCAGGCGAAAAAAATCGCCGCCGCGCAGGAAACGCAGTTTGGTGGGCAAAGTCAGTGTCGCGAGAATCGTCTCGCCGAAGAATGCCACCCGGATCAGCAGCGTGCGTCCGAGGCCGGTGCGAGTGACGGTGCGCGGCGCTACTTTGGGCGGCGGGCCGTCCGGTACCGCCGCGCGCAGCCGGGCGAGCAAGGCGGTGGGCTGTTCGCCGAGGCCGCGCAAGGTGATCCGCTCGCCGTGTTCGCGTTCGAGTGCCAGCAGCAGCGCGGCGCCGGAGGTATCGACCGGCTCCGCCCCGGCGAGATCGACGATCAGGGCGCCCTTCGCCCGGCGCGCGGCATCCTTGGTGCGCGACCAGATCGGGGCCAGCGCCGGCGCGGTGAGCGGTCCGGCAAGCGCGATCACCGTACCCGACGGCTCGTTGGCGACATCAAGCCGCGCAACCGTCACCCGCGCCATCCGGGGCGGGCGATCGGGACGGCGCGAACAGGCTGGATCGATCCGATTTGGGTCATTGTCAGGCCGCGATATAGCATGATCGCGACCGGTTCACAGAGTATGACGCTACGACCCGCTGAACCAGTTATAGCCCTGATTCTCCCAGTAACCGCCGGGATAGGTGTTGGTGACGCCCAGGGCGACGATGGATTTCGGGTTCTTGAAGCCGAGCTTGGTGGGAATCCGCAGCCGCAGCGGCGCACCGAACGGCGCGGTCAGCGGTGCGCCGAGAAAATCGAGCGCCAGGATGGTCTGCGGATGCAGCGCCGATGCCATGTCGATGCTGGAAAAATAACCGTCGGCGCAATGGATCGACACGTAGCGCGCGCGGAGATCGGCGTTCACCTTGCGCAGGAAATGGTGCAACGGCACCCCGCTCCATTGGCCGACCACGCGCCAGCCTTCCACGCAGATCAGCCTGGTGATCTGGCTTTCCCGCGGCATGGCGCGCAACTGCCCGATCCGCCAGGGGCGTTTGTCGCCGATCCGCCCGGTCAAGGCGAGCCGCCAGGTCGCGGCATCGACCTGCGGCGCCTGGCTGATGTCGTAGAAGGCGTTGAAGCGCGGCGGCCGGGTGATCTGCGACGGCTTGAAGGTCGGCGCCAGGGTGCGCGGATCGAACAAGGCAGCCTGAACCTCGTCGTTCCAGTCCGACATTGCGCGCAGGAACCGATCGGCGAGGTCGGGGTGGTTCGGATGATCGAAATCGCACCCGGACAAAGAACCCAGCGCGCCGAGAGCAAGCGCGCGGCCGAGCAGCTTGCGCCGATCAAGGCCGAACGATTTCATGGCCGCACCTCCCGCCCGTCCGGTTCAGGCAGACGGCCTCCGGTGATCATCGCCGGCAGAACCCGCGGCACCAGCGCGACGAGCAGGACATGGACGGCGATGAACAGGACGATGCCGGTCATCGCGCAGAAATGCACGACGCGCGAGATGAAGAACCCACCGAACAGATCGGACAGCCACCATAATTGCACCGGCTTCCATACCGCGAGGCCGGACAGCACCGCGAGAATGCCGAGTGCGATAACGCCGAGATAGAGCAGGCGCTGCACCGCGTTATAGACGCCCACCTCGTGCGGCAGACGGAACCGCAGTGCCGCGGCCGTGTCGCGCAGTACGGCACGGGGCGATAGCGGCAGGAATTTCCGCCGGAAATGTCCGCTCGCGATGCCCCATCCGAGATAGAACAGCCCGTTCAGCATCAGCAGCCAGATCGCCGCGAGATGCCAGGCGATCGCGCCGCCGAGCCATTGGCCGATGGTCAGCCATTGCGGAAAGGTGAACGGCAGGAACGGCGAGGCGTCATAAATTTCCCAGCCGCTGCCGATCAGCACGACGATCGCGATCGCGTTCAGCCAGTGCATGATCCGCAGCGGCAAAGGATGGATCGGAACCCGTTTCGCCATGACGAACCTCCTCTAAAGATCGTGTTGAGCGATGTGCCATCGTGCGCGTGCGCGGCGGTTTCGTCGAGGCATCGAAACGATAACCAACCGGCATTGGCCCATGGACATCGCGACGTGCATGTCTTGCGGGCTGACCGGCATTGCCGCCGGTGCGCAATACAACAGGAGATCACGATGAACCGTCTCATTCTCGCCGCTGCGATCGCCGCTGGCCTCGGCTTCGGGGGCTCAGCCTTGGCGCAGACCTCGACCATGCAGCACGGCACCATGAAGCACGATACGATGCAGCATGGCGCCATGAGTCATTCGGCGATGTCGCACTCGAAGATGAAACATGACACAATGAGCCACGATACGATGAGCCACGGCAGCGCTCAGTAGCCTGCCGGCACGGTCGGGGCTTAGGGAGGTGGAGCCGAGCCATGGATCTTCAGGCGCGATTGGATGCCGAGCGTGCGCGCCGCCTCGAGAACGAGACGGTTCGCGCGGCCTATGAAGAAACCGTGACCACTCTGCGCCGCAACGGATTTCTTCCCAGCGTTCTGGCCGAAGAGACGCTGTTTCCCGATTTCGTTCTGCCCAACACGGAGGGCAGGCTGGTCTCGCTGTCCAGCCTGCTCGCCCGCGGTCCGGTCATCGTGCAGTTTTTTCGGGGCGAATGGTGTCCCTATTGCCGGATCATGCTCGACGCACTGGTGGAGGCTCTGCCCGAGATCGAGGCGCTTGGAGCCTCGCTGATCGCCCTCACCCCCGACACCGGCCCATGGGTCCAGGAGGCGAAAACCACGCATGGCGCCCGGTTCGACGTGCTGTCCGACGTGGATTGCGGGGTCGGCCTTGCCGCCGGCGTGGTGTTCCGCGTCCTGCCGCTCTATCTGGCGCGTCTGCAAGCCGTCGGGATCGACTTTCCCGACCGCCACGGCAACGATGCCTGGTTTCTGCCGATGCCGGCCCTGTTCCTGCTCGATCGCGACGGACGGATCGCCTGGCGCTTCGCCGATCCCGATTTTACCCGCCGCGCGACGCCCGAACAGATTCTGGCCGCGCTGCGTGCCCTTGATCCGCCGGGCTGACCGATCCGGCGATCATGGAACTCACCCAGGTCCGCTATTTCGTCGCCCTCAGCCGCACGTTGAACTTCACTCGCGCGGCGGAGGTGTGCAACGTCAGCCAGCCGGCGCTGACCAGGGCGATCCAGCGGCTGGAGGAGGAGCTTGGCGGCGCGCTCCTGTTCCGGGAACGCAACCTGACCCAGATGACCGAACTCGGCCGCTCGATGCTGCCGCATCTGGAAACCATGCTGAATGCCGCCGAAAGTGCCGCATCGCTCGCCGAGGCCCGGCGCCGTCAGCCACCATCAACGCTGAAAATCGGTCTTGGCCCCGGCATCGCCGCCGGTGCGATCGCGTTTGCGATCCGCGAGGTCGCGTCCATCCTGCCCGATCTCGCGGTGCGGTTCGAGGAAGCCGGGCCAGCGGCACTGGCCGAGCAGATGCTCGCCGACATGCTCGACTGCGCGCTCCTGCCGGCGGATTGCGAGCTGCCCGAACGGCTCAATCATTGGCCGCTCTATGAGGAACGCGCGATCGTGGTGGTGCCGTCCGCGCACCCGCTCGCCGGGCGGCAGAGCATCACCGCCGCCGACCTGCTGGGCGAAACGCTGCTCTTGGGTGAACGCTGCGGCGGATTTGCCGGGCGGATCGGCCCGGAATCCGGCCTGCAATTCCGGCTGCGCCGTTGCGGCGGGTCCTGGGCGCATCTGCTCGATCTGGTGGGGGCAGGACTTGGCGTCGCGATCCTGTCCGAGCGGCTGGCGATTCCGGCACCGCTGATCGCCTGCCGCCTCGGCGAGCCGGACATGACCCGCGGGATCGAACTCGCCGCCGTGGCGGGACGGCCGCAAGGCCCGGCGGTGTCGGGTTTCATCAAGCTGTGCCGCGCGCGGCGCGGCAAGGCGTTCGGGCTTAGCTGAACCAGCGCGGGAGCGGAATTCCGATATGGGGTGCGATCTGGATCAGCCCGGCATGGATCATGTCGAGCGCGACATAGAGCACGATCGCCAGCCCGACCCAGACCAGCCAGCGATGTCGGGTGAGCAGCTTGGCCACAACATTCGCGGCAATTCCCATCAGGGCGACCGACACCACCAGCCCAACGGCAAGCAAAGCCGGGCGGTTGCGCGCGGCGCCGGCGACCGCGAGCACGTTGTCCAGGCTCATCGACAGATCGGCGATGACGATGCGGATCGCCGCGTCGCGCAGCCGCATCGGAGCGGCGCCGTGCGCTTCGGCGGGCGCGCGGGAAAATTCCCGCCAGGATTTCCAGGCGACGTAGAGCAGCAGAATGCCGCCAGCCAGCATCAGGCCGATCACCGCGAGCAGCCGCAAGGCGACCAGCGCGAGGGCGATGCGGATCGCGGTCGCCGCGCCGACGCCGATCAGGATCGCCTGACGCTGCTGCCGCTTCGGCAGGCGCGCGACCGCGAGCCCGATCACGATGGCGTTGTCGCCCGCGAGAACGAGGTCGATCATCAACACCTGGGCCAGGATGGCGAGATCGGCGAGGGCGAACGGCATCCACCCCTGGTTCGCGGCAACGGATCGGCTTGTCAACGGCAGCGGCGCGGACCAAAACGACGGCGGTTTGAGGAGCGAAAATATGGTCCCGCGCTATTCACGGCAGGAAATGGCTTCGATCTGGCAGGATCTGAACCGCTACCGCATCTGGTTCGAGATCGAGGCATTGGCCGCCGAGGCGATGGCCACCCTCGGCGACATCCCCGCCGATTCCGCGCGCGCGATCCGTGAAAAGGGCGGTGCGTGGATCGCGGCGATGACCGAGGCAGATGTCGAACGGATCGCCGGGATCGAGCGCGAGACGCGGCATGACGTGATCGCCTTCCTGACCTGGCTCGCCGAGGGAATCGGGCCGGACTCGCGTTTCGTGCATCTCGGCATGACCTCCTCGGACGTGCTCGACACCTGCCTTGCGGTGCAACTGACCCAGGCGACCGATCTTCTGCTCCAGGGCGTCGATGCGGTGATGGCGGCATTGAAGCGGCGGGCGATCGAGCACAGGCACACGCCCACCATCGGCCGCAGCCACGGCATTCACGCCGAGCCCACCAGTTTCGGGCTGAAACTCGCCGGCCATTACGCGGAATTCGCGCGCGACCGCGAGCGCCTGATCGCGGCGCGGCCGGAAATCGCGACCTGCGCGATTTCCGGCGCGGTGGGTACCTTCGCGCATCTCGACCCCGGCATCGAGGCGCATGTCGCGGCAAGGCTGGGGCTGGCCGTCGAGCCGGTTTCGACCCAGGTGATCCCGCGTGATCGCCACGCCGCCTATTTCACCACGCTCGCGGTGATCGCCTCCGGCATCGAGCGGCTGGCGACCGAAATCCGCCATCTGCAGCGCAGCGAAGTGCGCGAGGCCGAGGAATTCTTCCATCCGGGCCAGAAGGGCTCGTCGGCGATGCCGCACAAGCGCAATCCGGTGCTGTCGGAAAACCTCACCGGCCTTGCCCGCCTGGTGCGGAGCTATGCGCTGCCGGCGCTGGAAAACGTTGCCCTCTGGCACGAGCGCGACATCAGTCATTCCTCGGTCGAGCGGGTGATCGCGCCGGATGCGACGATCGCGCTCGATTTCGCGCTGCAGCGCCTGGCCGGACTGGTGGAAAAGCTCACGATCCATCCCGAGCGCATGGCGGAAAACCTGGAAAGCCTCGGCGGCGTTGTGCATTCGGGTGAGGTTCTGCTGGCGCTGGCCCGCGCCGGGATTTCACGCGAGGACGCCTATCGGATCATCCAGCGCAACGCGATGGCGACCTGGACCACACTCGGCAAAACCGACGCGCGCTCGTTCCGCGATCATCTGATGGCCGATCCCGAGGTCGCTGGCCGGATCAGCCCGGAGGCGATCGACGCGGCGATGGATTCACGCTCCCACCTTGCCCGCGTAGATCAGATTTTTACCCGCGTGTTCGGTACCGACTGACCGATGTGCTCGGTCATCATCTCGTTTCTACCCGGCGAGCGATGGCCGGTGGCGATCGGCGCCAACCGCGACGAAATGCTCGACCGCGCATGGGACGCGCCGGCACGGCACTGGCCGGACCGGCCGGGAATCGTCGCCGGGCGGGACCGGCTCGCCGGCGGCACCTGGATCGGGCTGAACGATCACGGCGTGGTCGCGGCTCTGCTCAACCGCATCGGCAGTCTTGGCCCCGCCGCGGGCAAGCTCAGCCGGGGCGCGCTGCCGCTGATCGCGCTGGAGGAATCAACCGCCGGAGCCGGCGCCGCACGGATCGCGGCGCTCGATGCCGGCCGCTATCGCAGTTTCAACATGGTGGTCGCCGATGCCTCCGGCGGATTTTTGCTCCGCGGTCTGGAATGCGATCACCCCGATATCATGCCAATAGAGCCTGGCATCACCATGGTCACGGCGCATGATCCGAACGACATGAACAGCCCGCGCATCGCCCGCTACAGGCCGCAATTCGAGGCTTTGCCCCGCCCCGATCCGGGTGCCGATGATTGGGCGGCCTGGGCGGCATTGCTGGCCGATCGCGGCCCGCCCGCCGAAACCGCGCTGAATGTCGGGCCGCGCGGCGGGTTCGGCACGGTCTGTTCCAGCCTGATCGGGCTCGCGCCCGATGACCGGCGATTTCTGTTCGCGCCCGGACCACCCGATCGCGTTAAATTCGCCACAATTTTCTGAATATTATCAAAATTGAGAAGAGTGCTCGCAGAAATCTGTTGTTCAAGATTGACGTATATGGCAATCAGTGACGGCAATCGTCATATACTGGAGGAAACAGCACCATGATCCGATCGCTTCTGCTTGCCGGCTTCGCCTGTGGCGCCCTTGCGCTTTCCGCCGTGCCGGCCATCGCCGCGCCGGAGACCTTGCAGCTCACGCCCGGCAACATGCTGGCCCAGACCCATTCGAGCGCCATATTGTTCACCATTACCGGCACCTATCGACAATTGGCCGGCACGCTGAATTTCGATCCGGTGGCGAAAACCTGCGCGGTCGATGTGACGTTCCAGACCCGCAGCCTCGCGCTGCCGAACGCGATCGTGCGCGGCCAGGTGATGTCGAAGGGCTTCCTCGACCCCGACCAGTATCCGACGACCAGCTACAAGGGCACGTGCACCGATAACGGCACCGTGCTTGCGGGCAATCTGACCATGCACGGCCAGACCCATCCCTTCGACATGAAGGTGACCTACCGGATGGACGGCAACACGCTTGTCGGGCTCGATACCGCGGGGACCCTCGATCGCTACAATTGGGGCCTGAACGGGCTGCAGATGATGGTCGGCAAGATGATCAAGGTGACCAACGACATTTCGCTGAACGGCAAGCCGCCCACGCCGGCCTCGTGAATGCGCAACGCCTGATTAGCGTGGCTGCCCTGTGTTTCACGTGAACATAGGGCAGTTTAGGGAGCCTCTTCTGGCGATATTTCCTTTCAGCTATATCGAGGACGGCCCGCAAGCACAATACGCGCTCAACAAGAAGCCGATCCGACCGCCCGGATCGGCTTTCGTCGTTCCGGCATCGACAGGCTGCGAAAATGCGCCATGCTCGTCCCCTGCGTCTCGAGCGCCGGAGCCAGAAATGACAAACTGTCGGATGTGCCTGCAAAATCGACGCTGCCGGAACGGCCGTGAACGACCCACGCCGGATAGGCGCGGCCGAGTTCGCGGGTCAGAATCCGCCGGAAATCGGCGAAATCCCGCTGGTTCGTCGTGACCGCCGTCACTCTTGCCCGAGCGGCGATACCCAGCGAGATCACCCCGGCAAGCACCGCGATCAACATGCCTGACAGAACAAGGACGACCAGCATCTCGAGGAGGGTGAATCCATCGCTGCCTCGGTGTTCGGCAGATCGGATCATGATGCGGGTTGCCGGGGCGCGACCCGCAACGTGCGCCACTGGCCGATGACAGGACCGGATCGCGCCGCGATCGAGAGCACGATCCGGTCGAGTGGCGGGGCGGTGCGGGGACCGGGGTTCGGCGCGACCGAGAGGCGCCAGAACAAATTGTCCTTGTGGCTTCTGGTGACGCCGAGCCGTAATGGCGTATCGCGACCGAGACCGGCGAGCAGGGAATCGGCAAGGGCCACGGCATGGTCTTCGGTGGCGATCCGTTCGGCTCGGGCAAGGCTGTCGGCAATCGCCCCGGTCAACAGCCCCAGCGCAAGGCCCAGAATGACCAAGGCAACCAAAACCTCAAGAAGGGTAAATCCTTTATCTGAAAATTCCTGCACGGATTTGCTACAGCAATCAATAAGCACTCACCGGTAATATTTTTCATCAAGAGGAATCTTTCTAATTGATTTTATTATCAAATCGACCTGATAATAAAATAGTGTCATATATATATAAATAGCCTTAATTTTTTGTAAAATTCCAAAATCTTTCATCAGAAAAATATGTGCCAAAAGAGCTCTTGACCAAATATGCCCATTTCTCGAAGAAATTTTCAAAAGATCTATAGTTCTTTGTAAATCCTTATTCACATAATGGCCATTATAATACATAACTGCTAAATTAAAAACGGATGGATCATACTTATTATTTGCGCCCAACGAAAAGGCGTCGAACGCTAATTCATAATCTCGCAATTTATAAAATCCTTTTCCGAAATAGAATGACGCTTCTATTAAATTTTTTTCTTTTGCTACATATAGTAATTTTTTTGCTCTCTCCAAAACATTTGAAACATTGGCTCCCTTTCTAAACATGCCGGAAAGGTAAATTATACTGAGGCGAGACCCGCCTAACGCAAATTTTTCCAGTTCAGAAAAAGATTTTTCTGCGTCAATAGATCGATCCAAATAAGATTTTTCTATTTGGTTACGAAACGGCTCGTCTTCATCATTGTATATGTACATAATTTTTCTACGCTGGTTTCTTTGGTGGTTCTTGCGTCACTGGAGATGGAGTATAGATCACCTTAGGGGATTCTGGGAGTTCTGCGCCCGGATTTACAATGTTTCTTGCAACACAATATATAAATAATGCGCAATACGACCAGTTTCTGAGCCCCGCAATTTCTTCCGGGGCACCACTAAACTGAGCTTCCTTCTTTTGAATTGCACAGCCCATTGATCCGAAACGATAATTTGTGATCGGGCGGGGTGGTTACTGGGTACAGCGGATGGCGAGATTGCGGTGGTGACGGTGTTGCGCGTCAGTGTCGCGAGGTCTGCGATCAGGCTGTGGAAGCTGTGGACCGGCAAGCCATCGTCGGTCTGTTTGGTGGTCTGTTTGCGGAGTGCTGCTGGGGACCGCTCGGCTTTGGCGACGACGCTGGGGCGCAGGGTCTCGGCGAGGTCCTTGTCGGTGTCCTCGAACGGCATCGGTGCCAGTCGCTGGCGCATATGCCATTCGAGGTAATAGGCGAGCATGCAGAGCAGCACATGAGCCCGCACCCGCCCCTCCAGCCAGTGGTAGACCGGCCGGATATGGAGATCGACGGTCTTGAGGCAGCGGAAGGCGCGCTCCACCCGGGCGAGGGATTTGTAGCTGCGCACCGTTGCGGGGTCATCGATCGTCTCGGCGGGGAGATT
>NZ_JAIMBZ010000035.1:0-32580 GCF_025499445.1 Acidiphilium sp. AL | reverse complement strand
CACCTGATCGAGAACTTCTTTGCCAAACTCAAGCAATTCCGCGCCATTGCAACGCGCTACGACAAAACCGCCAGAAACTTCCTCGCAGGCGTCCACCTCACCGCCACCGCTATCTGGCTTAATTGACACCACACCCTAGGGTGACTGGATCATTCCCGGAAGATAATTTCGGCGCCGCGAGGCTTAAGGGAGCCCCTGAATGACCTCTGGCGCTGACACCCGGCAGCATGTCATAGTCCAACCTACTAAACCGGAGGTTGCGAATGGTCAGCGCGGCATGGATCAGGGAAGCCCGAAAATTTCTGGCGATCGTCTTGATTCTGTGGATACCTCAATTGGGATTTCCGTGGTGGGACCAAATGATTTTGCTCATGGGACAGTATCTCGTTCTCCCGTAGCCGTCTTCACCGTCGCCGAGGTCGCACGGCATTTTCGGGTGTCGCCGACCTCGATCTACACTCTTTGCGGGAATGGCAAATTGCCTCATATTCGGGTTGGAGGGCAGATCAGGGTGCGCCCTTCCGACCTTCAACAATATGAGGCACAGCAATGCCCAGACCAAAACAAGAAACCCCATCCTACCGGCTCGCCAAGCGCGGCGAGTGGTTCTATGTCCGGTGGTGGGAGGATGGAGCCTGGCGCCGGCTTTCGTGCGGCACAACGAATCATGCGCAAGCGCAACGCTTCCTCGCGGATTTCATAGCCGGATTCGACACGCCGCCATCCCCGGACAAGCCCACCGTCAAGGATGTGCTCGACGCCTATGAAGCCGACAAGATGGCAGGGAAGTCCGACAAGTCCCGCTGCCATCTCAATCCGCTCCGGCACCGCCTTGGCCCGCTGAACGTCGAGACGCTTTCCGTCGAGGTGGGACGCCGCTACCTCAAGGAACGCCAGCAGGAGCGCAAGCCGCCGATCAGCGGGCCGACCGTCAGGCGCGAACTCGGCGCGCTGCAAGCGGCGCTCAATTGGGCGCAAAAGCGCGGCTGGATCGCGAATGTCCCGCATGTTGAGCTGCCTCCAAGCAATCCTCCGCGCGACCGCTGGCTGACGCCGGCCGAAGCGGAGCGGTTGATGGCTTGCGCGGTCCATGACCATGTGCGGATGTTCATCGCCCTTGGCCTGTTCACGGCCGGCCGTGCCAGCGCGCTTCTCGAATTGACCTGGGATCGGGTCGATTTCGAGCGCCGAATGATCGATTTAGGCGAAGGCAACGGCAACAAGCGCCGGGCCAAGGTTCCGATCGCCGATCCGCTGCTTTCCCTCCTGGTTGAGGCGCGCAAGCAGGCCGTGAGCGATTACGTGGTCGAATACCGGGGCAGCCGCGTCCTCTCGGTCAAACGGGGCTTTCGGGCCAGCGCCGATCGCGCCGGCCTCAAGGGCGTCTCGCCCCACACGCTGCGCCACACCGCGGCCTCCTGGATGGTGCAGCGCGGCATTTCCTACAACCAGATCGCCGGCTTCCTGGGCAATTCGGTCGCGATGATCGAAGCGGTCTACGGCCATCATAGCCCGGACTATCTGCGCGACGCGGCCAATGCGCTGACCTCGGCCATCGGTTTCCGGGGCCACGTGGCCCCGGAAACCGACCGGACAACTCAAAAAACGCTCTCTAAACCATTGAAATCGTGGTGGGTGCGACAGGGATTGAACCTGTGACCCCCGCCGTGTGAAGGCGATGCTCTCCCGCTGAGCTACGCACCCACGATCCGAAGGCGTGATCTAGCTTTCCCTGCCGCATGGCGCAAGAGGCTGGGTCAGGCCGCCCTTTGGAAACGGGCATCAAGGGCGGGGGGTTCGGTGTTGCCGCGAAACGCCCTATATCGGCATCCGGTGACCAGGAGCGGAAATCGATGTCGCGCATCGACGAAACCAGGAAATTCGTGCCGGTATCGATCGCGGTGCTGACCGTATCGGACACGCGGAATGCGGAAAACGATACCTCTGGCGACGCACTTGCGGCACGGATCGAGGCGGCGGGGCATATCCTGGCGGCGCGGGCGATCGTACGCGACGATGCCGATGCGATCGAGGCGCGGCTGCGGGACTGGATCGAGAATCATGCGATCGACGTTGTGATTGCCACCGGCGGCACCGGCATCACCGGGCGGGACGTGACGCCAGAGGCGTTCTCGCGGGTGCTGGAGAAGGAAATCGAGGGATTCGGCGAATTATTCCGTATGCTGAGCTACCGGAAAATCGGCTCCTCGACGATCCAGTCCCGCGCGATCGGCGGCGTGGCCGGCGGAACCTATCTCTTCGCGCTTCCCGGCTCACCCGGAGCGGTGAAGGATGGCTGGGACGATATTCTGCTGTTCCAGCTCGATTCGCGGCATCGCCCCTGCAATCTCGTGGAGCTGATGCCGCGGCTCAAGGAGCATCTTTCTAACTAACGCCAGACCCAGTGACCGGGGATGTACGCACCGGCCCAGTTATAGTGCGGCGGAATCCAGACACGGGCGCGCGGCGCGTAATAGGCCGGCGGACCGTAATAGGCATAGGCCGGCGGCGGCGCGGGAATCGCCAGCGGCACGGTGATGCCGATCCCGAAACGCGGTCCCCACCAGGGATGCGGTCGCCACCAGGCATAGGCCGGGTGCGGGACCATCAGCGCGCCGGCCACGGCGGCAGCCGAGACGGCGGCCAGAATCGGGCGGGTAAGGCGGGATCGCCAACGTTTGATCATCGCGATCTCCTGTTCTGCGATGAGACTTCGACCAGCTACCCATAAAGCATCATTGTTACGCGCATATGTCGGGGCATGACGAATTCCGTCAATGGATTTCGGGTTCGAGGATGGCCCCGTCGCGCTGCAGAAAGTCGAAATCGCAGCCGGTGTTGGCCTGACCGATATGAGCAGCCGCCATGGCGCCATAGCCGCGCGGATAACGCGGCGGCGGCGGCGTCCAGGCGGCGCGGCGGAGCAAAAGTTCGTCGTCCGTCAGTTGCACGGCGATGCGGCGCGCGGCGACATCGACGGCGATGACATCGCCGGTGCGGATCAGCGCGAGCGGGCCGCCGATAAAGGCTTCCGGCGCGACATGCAGAATGCAGGCGCCGTAGCTGGTGCCGCTCATCCGCGCATCCGAGATGCGCACCATATCGCGCACCCCTTGGCGCAGCAGCTTCACCGGAATCGGCAGCATGCCCCATTCGGGCATTCCAGGCCCGCCGAGCGGCCCGGCATTGCGTAGCACCAGAACATGATCCGGCGTGACGTCGAGATCGGGATCGGCGACGGCACGCGCCATCGCGTCGTAATCGTCAAAAACCAGCACCGGACCTTCGTGCTTGAGCAAACGCGGCTCCGCGGCGGACGGTTTCATCACGCAGCCGTCGGGTGCGAGATTACCGCGCAGCACCGCCAGCCCCTCGGCGAAAGAGACCGGATTTTGTTCCGGGCGGATCACCTCCTCGTTCCAGACTTTCGCCTCTGCGATGTTATCGCCAAGCGTTCTGCCGTTGACGGTCCGGGTCGAAAGATCGAGCCGGTGCGCGATGCGGGTCAGGAAGGCGGGCAATCCGCCGGCATAGAAGAAATCCTCCATCAGATAGGCGCCGGAAGGGCGGATATCGGCGAGCACCTTCACGCCCGATGAGAGTTCGTCGAACCGATCGAGCCAGAGCGGGATTCCCGCCCGGCGCGCCATCGCGATCAGATGGATGATCGCGTTGGTCGAACCGGCGAGCGCGGCACTCGCGATGATCGCGTTGTCGAAACTTGCGGCGGTAAGGATATCGGAAGGCCGCAAACCCTCCCAGACCAGATCGACCGCACGCCGCCCGGTCGCCGTCGCCATGCGGGCATGGCCGGAATCGGGTGCGGGGATTGACGTCGCGCCCGGCAGCGTCAGGCCCAGCACCTCGGCCAGCGAGGTCATGGTCATCGCGGTGCCCAGGGTCATGCACACGCCGTCGGACCGCGCGATGCCGGATTCCATGTCCGCCCATTGTGCGTCGGAGATGTTGCCGGCGCGTTTCTCGTCCCAGTATTTCCAGACATCTGAGCCGGAGCCAAGGATTTTGCCGCCCCAGTTGCCACGCAGCATCGGGCCGGCCGGCATGAAAATCGCCGGCAGCCCGGCGCTGATCGCCCCCATGATAGTCGCCGGCGTGGTCTTGTCGCAACCGCCCATCAGCACCGCGCCGTCCACCGGCAGCGAGCGAAGGTTTTCCTCGACCTCCATGGCGAGCAGGTTGCGATAGAGCATGGTGGTCGGCTTCACGAAATTTTCCGGCAGCGCCATCACCGGGATTTCGACAGGAAACCCGCCGGCCTCCAGCACGCCGCGCCTGATCGCCTCCACCCGCGCCGGAAAATGGCCATGGCAATGGGCAAGCCCGTTCCAGGTATTGACGATCGCGATCACCGGGCGCCCCGCGACATCCGCGAGGTCGAAACCGAGCTGCCTGATCCGCGAGCGGTGGCCGAAACTGCGCAGATCGGCCGCACCGAACCAGCGGTGGCTGCGCAGCGCGGCGGGATCGCGTTTGGCGCTCATTGAAGATGCACCGTCTGGCCGGTTTTCGCCGATTCGGTCGCGGCGTCGGCGAGAATCTGCGCCGCGAGCCCATCCTCGCCATCCGGTTCCGGCATCGTGCCGCCCTTGATCGCGGCGACGAAGGCGTCGAGTTCGGCCCGATATGCGTCCGCGTAGCGTTCCAGGAAAAACGGCAAAGCGGGATCGGTGATATACCCGGACGCGCCCGCTTCGGTCACGGTGGTCTGGGTGCGGTTGCCGGCGGCGAGCATCCCTCCACTGCCATGAACCTCGATCCGCTGATCGTAGCCATAGGTCGCGCGCCGTGAATTGGTGATCGAGACCAGCTTGCCAGACCCTGTCCTCAGCGTGACGACGGCGGTATCGACATCGCCCGCCGCGCCGATCGCCGGATCGACCAGGGCGCTACCGGCGGCATGAACCGCGATCAGCTCCTCGCCGAGCAGGAAGCGCGCCATGTCGAGATCATGGATCATCATGTCGCGGAACAGCCCCCCAGAACGCTCGATATACGAAACCGGCGGCGGCGCTGGGTCTTTCGATAGGATCGACACCAGTTCTATGCTGCCGATGCGGCCGGCGTCCAGGCGGCGCTTGAGGTCGCGGAAACTTGGGTCGAATCGGCGGTTGAAGCCAATCATGAGGGGAATGCCGGTGCTGCGAACCACGGCGAGGCAGGCGCGGATGCGAGCGGCATCGAGATCGACTGGCTTTTCGCAGAACACCGGCTTGCCGGCGCGCGCGGCGGTTTCGATCAGCGCGGCATGGACATCGGTGGGCGCGCAGATCATGACTGCGTCGGTCGCGGGATCGCCGATCGCGGCCTCGGCGGGAGTCACGGCCGCGCCGGTTTCGGCGGCGAGCGACCGGGCCGCGTCCTCGATCGCGTCGCTGACGGTGGCGAGGCGGCAATCCGGGTGCGCCGCGATCGAGGCGGCATGGACGCGGCCGATCCGGCCGGCGCCGATCAAGGCGATATTGAGCTGGGTCATGGACATTCTCCAAACCTTTCTGAATGGAATAACAATTCCAGAACATAAAGTCTATGGATTGTTCGTTTTATTTTTCCGGGGATCGTGGTGGTGATCGTCGCGCCGGAGCCGAAATTCGATGTCGTCACGCTCGGCCGGATCTGCGTCGATCTCTATGCCCAGCAAAGCGGCGTGCGTCTCGATCAGGCGAGCAGTTTCGCCCGCGCGGTGGGTGGCTGTGCGGGCAATATCGCGATCGGCTGCGCACGGTTGGGGCTGCGCGCGGCCATCGTCACCGCGACCGGAGCCGACTCTTTCGGTGCCTATGTCAAAGCGACCCTGGAAGCGGAAAATGTCGCGACGCGCGGACTGCGCCAGGATGCGGCACGGTGCACCGCGCTCGCCTTCGCCAGCGCGGCGCCCGGAGGCGCGCCCGATCTGGTGTTTTTCCGCGAGAACGCCGCTGACGCGGTAACCGAGCCGGCCGAGATCGACACCGCGCTGATCGTCTCGGCCCGCGCCCTGGTGGTCAGCGGCGCCCATGCGGCCTCGGGCATCGGCGCGGATGCGGTGGACGTGGCGATCACCGCCGCGCGCGATGCGGCGCGATCGGTGGTGCTCGATATCGACCACCGGCCGTCGTTCGGCACCCCCGGCGGCGCGGCGGCGGTCGCATCCCGTCTGACCGCGCTGATCGAAGCGGCGGATGTCGTCGTCGGTACCGAGGAAGAGTGGCGGATCGCCGGCAACGCCGGGAGCACGATCGACGCGCTACTGTCGCTGCGCGCACGGTCGGGCGCCGTGTTCGTGGTCAAGCGCGGATCGCGGGGTTCGGTGGTGCTTCGCGCGGCGATTCCCGCACGGTTGGATGCGGGCGGCGTGGTACCCGGATTTTCCGTGGCGCTGTGCAACCCGCTCGGCGCGGGGGATGCGTTTATGGCCGGGTTCATCGCGCGCTATCTAGAGGGCGCCGCACCGGAGGATTGCGCGCGGCACGGTAATGCGTGCGGGGCGATCGTCGCGGCGCGGCTGCTCTGCTCTGCGGCAAGCCCCACGACCCAAGAGCTTGCGGCGTTCCTTGCGGGTGCGCCGGCGAGCGCCAATCCTCCGCGCGCGACCGCCGCGCGCAATGCGCCGGCGACGATTCTCGCGCTCGCGCTCGATCATCGCGCGCAATTCGCGGCACTTGCCACGCACCATGGGCGGGACGCACGGGCGATCGCCACGTTCAAATCGGCGGGATGCGCCGCGATGCGCGATCTTGCCGCGACCGATACGCGGCCGGAATGCGGGTTCGGCGTTCTGCTTGATCGGGATTATGGTGCGGCGGCGCTCGACTCGCTCACCGCCCGGCCCGCGCCGCTCTGGATCGGCGTGCCAGTCGAACGGCCGGGCAGCCGGCCGCTCGCCTTCGAGGCCGGGCGCGATCTCGGTTCCGCCCTGATCGCGTGGCCCGAGACGCATGTGGTGAAGTGCCTGGCACTCTACCACCCGGACGACCCGCCCGAACTGCGCGCCGCCCAGGATGTGGCGCTGGTGCAAACCGGCGAGGCGGCTCGGCGGCTCGGCCGCGCGTTGCTGATCGAACTGGTCGCGTCGCCCTTCGGGCCGGTCGGTGAAGCGACCCTCGCTGACACGCTTGCGCATCTCTATGCGCTCGGCTTGCACCCCGATTGGTGGAAACTGGAGATGCAGAGCGCGGCTTCCTGGCGGCGAATCGAGGCGGTGATCCGGCACAACGACCCGGATTGCCGCGGCGTTCTGGTGCTCGGGCGGGACGCGGGGGATGACGACCTCGCGAACGGCATCGCGACGGCGGCGGCGGCACCGATCGTCGCCGGCTTCGCGATCGGTCGGGCGATCTGGCAGGAGGCGGCGGAGCGATTCTGCTCCGGCGCGATCGACGAAGCGGCGGCACGGGATATGATGATCGAGCGGTTCCGTGCGATGGTTTCGCTATGGTGGCGGAACCGGGGAGGATTGGTATCGTGACCCTGCTGATCCGAGCGAATCCGTCGCCAGACCCGGAAGGCCGCGTGCTGGCGACCAGGGATGCGTTGCGACACTGCGCAATGGAGGTGTTCCAGTTAGCGCCCGGCGCCGAACTCGCGCGGATCGACGACGTGCGCGAAACCTGCCTCGTCCTGTTATCCGGCCAGGGCCGTCTCGAAGCCGAGGGCCTGACCCGGACCGCGATCGGCGGACGGAAAAATCCCTTCACGGCGGCAGGCCACGCCGCCTACATTCCCGCGCGCAACCGCTTCCGGTTCCGCGCCGAGACGGACTGCGAGTTAGCACTTTGCCTCGCGGCGGATGAACGGGGCAAAATCCCGCCCCGGATCATCGGGCCGCGATCATGGCAGGTGTCCACGCGCGGCGCGGGCAGCACCGCAAGGCTGATCCGCGACATCCTGCCCGAGACCGAACCGGCGGCATCGTTGCTGGTCGTCGAGGTGATAACACCCGGCGGCCACTGGTCGTCCTTCCCGCCGCACAAGCATGATACCGATGATTGGCCGCACGAAACCGCGCTGGAGGAGGTCTATTACCATCGTTTCGCGCGTCCGTCCGGTTTCGGCGTCCAGCGCGTCTATACAAAGGACCGATCGCTCGATGCCGCCCTCCCGCTCGACGATGGCTGCGCGGTGCTGGTGCCGCGCGGCTATCATCCGGTTTCCGCCGCACCGGGATGCGATCTCTATTATCTCAACGTCATGGCCGGTCCGCGCCGGTTATGGCGGGTGCGCGTCGATACCGATCACGCAGCCGCAACCGAAAATTTTTAGATATTTTCAGGCGTGTGCAGGGTGAAGGGAATTTCGCCCGTCGGCACCTCGCCTTCGGCGAGACCGAGACGGCGGAGCAGGATATCGGTTGCGCGGCGGGCCTGGAGTTCGGGCGCCTGATCGATCGTCGCGAGCATCGCGCCGGAGGCAAGGAGCGATGCGGTTTCTCCGGTGAGTTCGTGACCGAGGAAGATCAGGCGATCGCGCCATCCGGCATCGGCGATAGCGGCGGCGACCGCTCGATTGGCTCCCCCGGTATTGTAGAGCGCGCCCCAATCGTCCCGCGCCGCGAGCGCGGTTCTGATCGCGGCATAGGCGCGATCGGGATCGTCCATCGCCTCCAGCACCTCGGCGATGCGCGCGTCCGGCGCATGGCGGGCGAGTCCCTCGGCGAATCCGTCAACCCGTTCGACATGGGCGCGGAAGGCGAGGCTGGTGGTGATGACCAGGGCAGCGCCGGGCTCGCGCGCGAGCTGCACCCGTGCGGCGAGGAACGCTGCCGTGCGCCCTGCCTTGCCATGGTCGATCCCGACATAGGCGGCGCGTGCGGTTCCGGGCAGATCGGTGGTGAGACAGATGACGGGCACGCCGCGCAGGGCGAGGCGATCGACCGCCTCGCGCACCGAATGATGATCGACGACATAGACCGCGACGGCATCGGCGGAACTTTCCGCCATCCGCCGCGCGGCGGGCGTGGGCTGGGGATCGAGCGCGCTGCGCTGCAGCGTGACCGAGCGGTCAAGCGTGCCGGCGATCGCCACGAAGGCGGCGTTGAGCCGTCCGATATAGGGAGTTGCCGAACGGGTCAGCAGAATGTCGATCCTGATTTGCCGGTGCCAGGGCGCGGGCAGGATGCGGCGGAGGCCGAGTGCGCGCGCGGCCTTCAGCACGCGCTGCGCGGTCGCCGGCGAAACGCCGCCGCGCTCATTGAGCACCCGGTCCACGGTCGCGAGGCCGCACCCGGCGCGGCGCGCGACATCCTCCAGTTTCGCGCGGCTACGCACGATCCCGGAGCGCCGAACTGGCTTCGGCGATCATGTCCGCCCGGCGCCGGACTTCTCCAGCGGAACGCGCCGCCGTGCCAGACTCTCGGCCGGCCAGTGTTCTTCGCGATCGTAATATTCGGGAACCACCGCCGCCCCCGGCGGAATCACGACCCAGGGCTGCTTCGATGTGGTGAAAATATGAATATCGGGCGGCAGATGATCCGGCGCATCGAGCGTGCCGACCCGCACGAACCGCATTTTGTCTCCCGCACCGCCGTAATTGCTCCAGACCGCGACATGACAGTTCGGGCAGCGGGCGATTCTCTGGCCGATTCCGCTTGCCGACGGCGTATCGATCACGACCGGCTCGGCCGCGAGCGTCGTGACATGCTCGGACTCGATCATCGCATTGAGCGCGAAGGCCGTGCCGGTCTCGCGCTGGCACCAGCGGCAGTGACAGCAATGAACGAAAAGCGGGCGGATTTCCATGCGATAGCGGACGGTGCGGCAGTCGCAGCCGCCCTCGAGCGGGAAGATTTCCTGTGCCGGCATTCTGACCTCCCTGTTCCGGTGCCGGGGAAATATGATCCCGGAGACCCCCGCACTCAAGCCGCCACGGTGCCGCGGAGCAGCACCTTCAGCGGGCGCGACGGATCGGCGAGATCCTCGGGCGCGGGATGCGCACATGCCGCGATCAGCCGCTCGGCGATGCGGATGTCGCGCCCGATCGCGCCGGCCGGTCCGAACGCGGCGGCGGCGACGAGGCGACCGTCCGCGGCGAGATGGAACAGCATCGGCGCGGCGGTTCCGGTGGCGCGTTCGACGATACGGGCGCCGAATTGCGGCATTCCGGCGATCTGCAGGGTTTCGTCATACTGGTCGGACCAGAACCAGGGCACGGCGTCGAACGGCCGTGCGACACCCAGCAGAGTTGCCGCCACGCACGCGCCGGTATCGCCGGCAACCCGCCAGGATTCGAAACGCAGCCTCGCCGTGCCGAACAGCCTGTGCGGGAGCGCGCAGCAATCGCCGGCGGCAAAGATCGCGGAATCTGAGGTCGCGAACGCCGCATCGACCGCGATTCCGTTATCGAGCGCAAGACCGGCCGCGCCCGCGAGCGCCGTTTCGGGCACCACGCCGATCCCGGCGATGACGGCATCCGCACCGATCCATGCATCGTTATCCAGGCGAAGCCCGGCGCCGTCGATCGAGGCTATCGTCGCCGAGGTGTGGAAAGCGACGCCCGAAGCGCGGTGTCGCGCCTCGATCGCGGCGGCAAGGCGCGCAGGCACGGCGCGGCCCAGGATGCGCGGCGCAGCCTCGATCACGGTCACCGCGCAGCCGAGCCTGCGCGCGCTTGCCGCGAGCTCCAGCCCGATCAGCCCGCCGCCCACGATGGCGATCGCAGCGCCAGGCACGAGCCGGGTGCGGATCGCCCGCGCATCCGCAAGATTGCGCAAATAGTATACGCGCTCGGCCCCCGGTAGGGTGAGGCGGCGCGGGGTGGCGCCGGTCGCGATCAGCAGGCGATCGTAGGAGATTGCAGGGCCGTTCGCGAGCGTCACGCACCGCGCCGCCCGGTCGATCGCGGCGGCCGGAATGCCCGAGACAAGATCGATCGCCTCGCGCGCGATCGTCGCAGCGTCGAGCAGCACGGGCGGATCGGCGGCATCGGTCAGCACCGATTTCGACAGGGCAGGGCGCTCGTAGGGCGTTTCGCCTTCGCCGTCGATCAGCGCGAGCGCGCCGTCGAACCCCGAGGCGCGGAGCGCACGGGTGGCGGCAGTACCTGTCGCACCCGCGCCGATGATGACGATGCGGCGTATGGACATGATGGCTCAGCCGAGGCCAATGAGCACGCGCTCATCGGCGACCTTCACCGGATAGGTCGCCAGATCGATGCAGGCGGGCGCGCCTTTCGCCGCTCCGGTCATGATATCGAACCGCCCGTTATGCTTCGGGCATTCGATGATCCTGCCCTCGAGATAGCCGTCGGCGAGATGCACCTGCTCGTGCGTGCAAAGTCCGTCGGTCGCGCAATACGCGTCATCCGACGTGCGATAGACCGCGAAGGTTTGCCCTTCGTGATCGAAGCGGATCACGTCGTCCGGTTCCAGCGCGTCCGCAGCGCAGACATCGATCCATTGCGTCATGGTGTCATTTTCCTTGGAAATCATCGTCACGCTTCCACCGCGCGCTGGGGCAACCGGCGCTTGATATGCCAGGTGGGATCGCGGCGCTGGCGGATCAGCGCGGGGACGATTTCCCGATAGGCGGCGAGCAGGCCCGGATAGGGCGGCGGACATTCCGCGCCGATCGCCGCGTGCAGTTGCGGCAGCGCGTGATACGGCACCAGCGGAAACATGTGGTGTTCGACGTGGTAGTTCATGTTCCAGTAGATGAAGCGGAACACCGGATTCATGTGGATCGTCCGACTATTGAGCCGGTGATCCAGCACGTCTTCCGCAAGTCCCGAATGTTGGGTGACGCCGAAGATCAGTTGCAGCCAGGCGCCGTAGAAGGTCGGCAGCCCGACGAGCATCAAGGGCAGAAAACTGCGCGTCGCGAGCGCGAGCGCGATCACCGCGCCGAACAGACCGAGCCAGATGCGTGCGGTGCGGATTACCTTCGGCTGCTCCGTCGCGGGGATGAAGCTTTTTTCGTCGGCGGTCAGACAGCCGGTTGCGTGCAGCAGGATATGGGCGATCGCCTTCGGACCGGCTTTCAGCGCGAACAGATTGAGCGTGATGCCGAGAAGATCGGGCGGGCGCGGCGCGAGGATTTCCGGGTCACGCCCGACGATGATGGTATCTGTATGGTGGCGTGCATGGCTCCAGCGCCAGACCGTCGGCTCGCGCAGGATCATGAAGGAGGCGATGTTGTAGACGATGTCGTTCAGCCGGCGTGTGCGAAAAGCGGTGCCGTGGCCGCATTCGTGCCAGCGCGAATCGGACGCCGAGCCGTAAAGCACGCCGTAGACGCCGAAAAACGGAATGCTCCAGGCGCTGCCCCAAAACCATGCGGCGAGGCCGCCGGAGGCGGCGAGCGCCGCCAACCAGATCGCGGTGTCGCGCAGCGCGGGTCCGTTACGCCGCTGCATCATCGATTTCAGCGCGGCGCGCGGCACATTTGCCGAAAACCACTTCGCATTGGCGAGTCCGGTCGCTTCGGCGCGGCGGGCGTCGGCGCCGGTGAGGCCGTAGTCGCGCCGATGTGGCCGGTCCCTCGTCATCGTTGTCGTCGCTGGCGTCATCGTCGCACTGCTTTCCTGGCTTATGGAGTAGCCTCAGAATACCGGTGCGAACCCGCCTCCGTAAGCGGAGATTTGATGGAAAACCCTCACCTCGCGCCGAGTGTTCTGATCGCCGCCGCGAGATCGTCGAGCAATATCGCGCGAAAATCGCCGGACTTCTTTGGCGTGAACGGATCCGGGCCGGGTGCGGTGATCTCGATAACCACCGGCCCGGCATAGGAGATCGCATCCAATGCCGCCCGTTGCGCCGCAAAATCGATATGGCCGCGCCCCGGCGCGCGGCGATTGGAATCGGCGGCATGATAGAGCCCGAGTGAAGCGCCGGCCGCGCGGAGTGCCGCCGCCGGATCGGGTTCCTCGATATTCATGTGATACGCGTCGAGCAGCAGTTTCAGATTCGGCCGGCCGAGCCGGGCGAGCGTCGCCAACCCCTGTTCGGCGGTATTGATCTGGTGCGATTCGTAGCGGTTCAGCACCTCGAAAACCAGGGCGATCCCACAGGCGGCGGCATGGTCGGCAAGCCGGGCCACCGCGTCGTCGAGCAGATCGTCCTCCTCCGCCTGGGTCGTGACCGGGCGGATGCGCCCGACCAGCCCATGCACCGCCGCGCGCGGCGCACCGAGTTCCGTCGCCCGGTCGATCATCCGATAGAGCGTGACGATCGCCGGTTCGCGAATCGCCGGATCGGGATGGGCGATATCCGCATCCGGCGGCGTGATCGAGACGATGTCGAACCCATGATCGGCAAGGATCGATGCCGTGTCCCTGGCTTCGAGAAGTGCCGGATGCAGCTCGATCCCCCGGTAGCCGAGAGGAGCGACCGCCTTGACGATCGCTCCGGCTCCTAACCCTCCGAAAATCCAGCTACAGACGCCGAGCGTCCGCTTCGTCACCTGATGCCTTTCTTGGACAGGGCGATCACCTGAGCGGCATTCTTGGGGGTCACGAAATTTGGCCCGGTCGGGATGTCGTATTCAGACGGAATGACGCCATAGCGCGCGTAATTCGCTATCAGCACGACCGAGAGATAGCCTTGCAGGAAGGGCTGCTGATCGAGCGCGAAATCGGCCTTCTTCTGCGCGAGCGCCTGCAGGAAACCCGGCGAGAGATCGAACGAGCCGATGAAGATCTTGGTCTTGAGCCCAAGCGCCTCGACCGCCTTCACCGCCGGCTCGCCGCCAAGCGGCGCGCTGTTCGCCAGGATCGCGTTGGCGCCAGGGTGCGTCCGCAGAAACGCCTCGATCTGGGAGACCACCGTTGTCGGGTCTTCGCTGGTCGGCAGGGTGATCACCTTGTGGCCGAACCCCTTCGCGAAGCCCTGGCATCGCCGCTCCAGCGCGATCTGCCCGACCTCCTGATTGAGGCAGACGCCTAGCGTCGCGCCGAGCTTGGCGAAACGCTTGCCGGCCTCGACGCCGCCGGCGTAATTGCCCTCGCCGACATAGGCGAGCGTGCCGAGCTTCTTGCCGGGAACGCGGCCGGTATTCATCGTGATCACCGGAATTCCGTCATCCACCGCGCCCTTGATCGGGGGGCCGAGTGCCGCTGCGTCCGGGATCGTCACGATCAGCCCGGCGGGATGCTGGTTAACCGCCGCCTGGATCAAATCCTTCATCTTGACCATGTTGAACGTATTCGGGGCGCGATAGCGCAGATCGACATTCATCTGCCGCGCGGCCAGATCGGCGCCGTTCTTGATCCGGGTCCAGAACGGATCGACCGCCTCGCCATGGGTGACCATTTCGATCACGAGCTTCTTCGGCGCCGCCTGCGCGGCACCGTGCCCGAATACGACGACCGCCGCACCGGCAAGCCCCGCGAGCAGGGCTCTCAAACGCTTTGTCATAACCATTTCCTCCCCATGTGATGAACGCGTGATTGAATAACTGTTCCTCAGACCATTCCGGCCAGCTCGGCCGAAACCTCCTGCAACTCCTTGCCGCCGGCCATCAGGGTCTGCAGCTCGTCGATGCCGATCTCCCGTTTCGCGGCGTCCGCGATCGTCCGCCCGCGATTGAGCACGGTGAACCGATCGCCCACCGCATAGGCGTGGCGCACATTATGGGTGATGAAGATCACCCCAAGCCCTTTGGCGCGCACCTGATTGATGTATTTCAGCACCATCGAGGTCTGCGCGACACCGAGGGCCGAGGTCGGTTCGTCGAGAATCAAAACTTTGGCGCCAAAATAAACCGCCCGCGCGATCGCCACGCATTGCCGTTCGCCACCCGAGAGCGTGCCGACCGCCTGGGTCGGGTCGCGCACATCTATGCCGATCCGGCGCATTTCGTCGTGGACGATGTCGTCACAGCTTCGGAAATCGACCCGTTTGAATGGCCAGACGCCTTTCGCCGGCTCGCGCCCCATGAAAAAATTGCGCGTGATCGACATCAGCGGGATCATCGCGAGATCCTGATAGACCGTCGCGATTCCTGCATCGAGCGCATCACGCGGGCTGGCGAACGCGACCGATTTGCCCTCGGCCAGAAATTCGCCCTCGGTGGGTTTATGCACCCCGGACAGCGTCTTGATCAGAGTTGATTTTCCGGCGCCGTTATCGCCGAGCAGGCAGAGTACCTCGCCTGCATGGACACGAAGCGAGACGCCGGCGAGGGCGATGACATGGCCGAACTGCTTGCGCAGGTCACGGACTTCGATGAGGGGGAGGTCGCTCATGGTCAGCGTTCCCCGGTCACGCGCCGGCGCACCGCGTTATTGAACATCACCGCGATCAGCAGCATCGCGCCAAGGAAAACCTGAAACCAGTCGCTGTCGAAATTCGTGTAGGTGAGGCCGATTTCGACCGTGCCGAAGATCAATGCGCCGAAAAACGCGCCGATTGCCGAACCGTAGCCGCCGGTCAGCAGGCAGCCGCCGATCACCGCCGCGATGATCGCCTCGAACTCCATCTGCAGACCGCGCAGCGCATCGGTCGAGGCGGTATCGAGCGAGGTGATGATCGCGACTAGTGCCGCGGACAGCGCGGTACAGACGAACAGAATCGTCTTCACGCGGTTGACCGGAACGCCGGAGTTGCGCGCGGCATTGGCATCGCCGCCTGATGCGAAAATCCAGTTGCCGAAGCGGGTGCGCAGCAGAACCCAGGTAGCGAGCGCGGTGATCGTGACGAACCAGACGACCGAAATCGGCACGCCATGCACCGAAGGCTTGCCGTTCGGCAGGGTCGCGATCATGCCGTGCGCCGTCAGCCAGGAAAACAATCCGGTCAGTGTATCCCCGGAGAATAGGTGATCGGCGAAGCCGGGCTTGCCCGCCGGCGCGACGCCGGAGAGGATCGTATTGCCGCCGGTCGCGAGCTTGAGTCCGACCAGCGACAAGCCGCGCAGGATGAACAAAAAGGCCAGCGTAACGATGAAGGAGGGCAGCTTGGTGCGAATCACCAATTGCCCGTTGAGCGCGCCGAACAGCCCCGCCATGATCAGGGTTCCGAGCACGGCGAGGATCATCGGCAAATGTAGGTTGACCAATAGAACGCCGAAGATCAGCCCGGCGAAGGCGACCATCGAGCCGATCGAAAGATCGAACTCGCCGCCGATCATCAGAAGTGCGGCGGTGACGGACATGATGCCGAGTTCGGCGGCGGGCCGCAGCACCGTCATGATGCCGGCGACACTGAACATGGTGGCACTCGCGGTCGCCGCGAAAAACAAAATCACCACGATCAGGCCGCCGACCGCGCCAAGCTCGGGCCGGCGCATCGCGCGGTGCAGCCAAGAGATGTCGGTCAGACGCTCGTCATGCACCGGCTTCTTCCCCGGAGCAGTCGCCATATCAGGCGCCCTCATGTCCGGCGGTCCTCGCATCCCGGCGATTTAGCGTTTTCCATCGGCAACGTTCCCTCTCGTACGAGCATCCGTGATGGAGCTCATTCAGAATAGTAATTCTTTATTTTTGTAATTTTAGAATAATCAATCCATCTTTTCTGTCAAGTAAAATTGGCGTTCCAGTTGTGGCGGATTTGGCCGCCGCTTCGGCGATCGCGGACGCGGTCCGGCCATCGGCGAAGTCGGATGGCGGTGAGTGCCCCGCGATGATTGCGTCGATGAAGGCGTCGAGCTGGCGGGCAAAAGCGGTCTCGAACCGAGCGAAAAAATTCTGCGGCGGTTTCGCCTGTCGTACGCCTGCCGCATCCGCCTCGATCAGCGTGGTCTCGCGCGGATTGTCGAGCCGCAACACGCCTTTCGCGCCAAGCACTTCGAGGCGGAAATCGAAGCCGAATCGCGCACATCGTGCATTCGCGATCATCGCCTGCGCGCCGTCCGCCATGGTCAGCACGGTCAGCGCCGTGTCGTAATCGCCGCAGGACGCGGCACCGGGATCAACCAGGGCGCTGCCCTGGGCATGAACCGCAACCGGGGCCGCGCCGAACAGATGGCAGGCAAGATCGTAGTCATGGATCGCCATGTCGCGGAAAATACCACCGGAACGGCGGAGAAATTCCGGCGGCGGCGCTCCGGCATCGCGGTTGATAATCAGGATCTGGCTGGCCCGGCCAATCGCTTCGTCATCGAGCCGCGCCTTGAGAGAAGCGATATGCGGATCGAACCGGCGGTTGAATCCCACCATCAGGCGCGCCTTGGTTTCCGTCACCACCGCGCCGCAACGATCGATGCGGTCGAGCGACAGATCGATCGGTTTTTCGGAAAGGATCGCCTTGCCGGCGCGCGCCGCGTCTTCGATGAAACCCGCATGGGTGTCGGTGGAACTCGCGATCAGCATGGCATCGATCGCCGGGTCGGCGAGCGCCTCGGCCCAGTTCATCGTCGCGGCGCTGAAGCGGGACGCGAGCGACGCGGCGGCTTTCGCATCCGCGTCGATCACCGCGGCGAGCCGCGCGCGCGGATGGTTTGCGATCAGCGATGCATGGGAAACGCCGATGCGTCCCGCACCGATCAGGGCGAAATTCAGCATGTCCACCATCTCAATAAGCGATCTTCACGTCGTTGCCGACATTACGGAAATCGGCCACGGCGCGCGCGGCGCCCGCCGCCATGAACCGTGCGTCCGACCCGATGGTGACGAAATCGAAGCCTTTTTCAACCATGGCGCGGGCATAGGAAGCCGAGCCGGTATGGATGCCGGCCCGCTTGCCGTGATGCTTGGCACGCGCGAGGATGTGCTCGATCGGTCCGGTTACCACCGGATCAACCGGATCGAATCGCGGCTCGGCGCCGAGCGACAGCGCGAGATCTGCCGGCCCGATATAGATCGCATCCAGTTCCGGCACCGCGAGAATTGCATCCAGCGCATCGAGGGCCGCTCGGGTTTCGATCATCGCAAAGCCGGTGACGAGATCGTCGGCGCGTTTCGGGTAATCGGCGCCATGGGCAAGGTTCGCGCGGATCGGGCCGAAACTGCGTCGCCCGCGCGGCGCGTAGCGCAGGGCGCTCGTGAAAATCTCGGCGTCCTCGGCGGAATTGATCATCGGGCAGATCACGCCGAGCGCGCCGGCATCCAGAACCTTCATCACGATACCGGGGTCGAGCCACGGCACGCGCACGATCGGCACGACCTGCGTGGTCGAAATCGCTGTCAGCATCCGCACCGCATAGGCGTAGTCAACGATGCCGTGCTGCATGTCGATGGTCAGCGTGTCCCAGCCCTGGTGCGCCATCACCTCGGAGGCGAAACCATCGGGGATGGACAACCAGCCGTTCAGCGCAGCGCGTCCCTCGGACCAGATGGCATTGAGCGACATGATTTTGCTCCTCGTTGTTTCTCAGGGTGTGGCAAATGAATCGAGGGGGCGACCCGGCAAAGAGCGCGCACCATAACGCGTGTCCCAGTCCTGCTGCACCCGGTCGAGAACGCGCATTGCCGGCAGAACCGAGCGTCCGGTCACGAAAGGCGAACGGTTTTCGCGCAGCGCATCGACGAAATCACGCGCGACGCGCCAGGCATTCTCCTGCTCGGTCTCGATCGCCTGCGTGCCGCCTCCCGTGGTCATCGTGGCGGCGATTTCATCCACCCTGTAGGAATCACGTCCGGTCACCGTCATCATCTCATAAATCCGCTCGCGCGCGTGATAGGAACCCGTCGCCGCGATGGTACAACCGTCCTTGGTTTCGATGATTACCGCGATTTCCATCGGAATTCCGGTCTGGGAATCGATATCAGGCATGAATCCTTCGACGCGCCGAATCCGCCGCTCAGCCGCGTGCGGATCACCGCCACCCGCGACGAACAGGCCAAAATCGACAAGATGCGTGGTGTGATGCCAAAGGATGTTATCGGTCCAGGTGCGACGAATCCCGGTCGCGCCGATATTGACCAGACGATGGATAAAGAACCGTCCATGGACGTGAAGCACACGCTCCTCGCACGCCGCGACGCGGGCAATCAGCGGTACGCGGCAGGCACGGAACCGCATTGGATGACAGACGGCGAGCGTCACACCCGCATCCTCCGCGGCAAGGACAAGATTTTCGCAAGATTCCAGCGTCATCGCGAGCGGAATTTCGACGAGAACCGGTTTGCGTGCCTCGATCGCTGCCTTCGTCATCCGGGCATGATCCTCGCTCGGACTCGCGACGATCACCGCATCGATCGCGGGATCGGCGATCGATGCGGCAAAATCAGTGCTTGCGGACCGGTATCCGAACCGCCGGGCGAAACCCTGGACTTCTTCCTGGTCCTTGCCGGCAATCGTATGTAGCACACAGTCCGAATGATCGCGGAGCGCCTCGGAGTGCCAGGTTCCCATCATGCCGTGACCGATCATGCAGATATTGATTGTGCGATCGGTCATGCGCATATCTTTTGCCATCTCTAACGCATCGTCGGCATGGCAAACTCCGCACCAGCGCGGATTCCGGTGGGCCAGCGCGAGGTCATGGTTTTCAGCTTGGTGTAGAAATGCACGCCCTCGCGCCCATGCACGCCGTGATCGCCGAAGATCGAGCGCTTCCAGCCACCGAAAGAATGGAACGCCATCGGCACCGGGATCGGCACGTTGATCCCGACCATGCCCACCTCGATCGCATCGGCGAAGCTCCGTGCGGCATCGCCGTCGCGGGTGAAGATCGAGGTGCCGTTGCCGAATTCGTGCTCGTTGATGATGCGGACGGCGGTGTCGAAACTGGTTTCGCGCACCACCGACAGGACCGGTCCGAAAATTTCCTCGCGATGGATCTTCATGCCGGGTCGGACATGATCGAACAGTGTGGGGCCGACGAAATAGCCACCCTCATGGCCCTGAAGTTTCAGGCCGCGCCCGTCAACGACGAGTTTGGCGCCTTCGGCGATTCCGGCCTCGATATAGGATTCGACGCGCGCCTTGTGTTCCCGCGAGACCAGCGGCCCCATCTCGGCTTCAGAGTCGGTGCCCGGCCCGATCTTCAGCGCCCGCGCCCGTTTGGCGAGCTGTTCGATCAGCGGATCGGCGATATCGCCGACAGCCACGGCGACCGAGATCGCCATGCAGCGCTCGCCCGCCGAACCATAGGCCGCACCGATCAGCGCATCGACCGCCTGATCGAGATCGGCGTCGGGCATGACCACCAGATGGTTTTTTGCCCCCCCCAGCGCCTGCACGCGCTTGCCGTGCGCGGAGGCGGTGGTGAAAATGTGTTCGGCGACCGGCGTGGAACCGACGAAGCTGATCGCCGCGATACGCGGATCGGTCAGCAGCGCATCGACCACCGCGCGATCGCCATTGACCACGTTGAACACGCCCTCGGGCAGGCCCGCTTCGGCGAGCAGTTCGGCGAGTCGCAGGGCGGTGGACGGAACTTTTTCGGAAACCTTGAGGATGAAGCAATTGCCGCAGGCGATGGCGACGGGAAACATCCAGAGCGGCACCATCGCCGGAAAGTTGAACGGGGTGATGCCAGCGACCACGCCGAGCGGCGCGCGGATCGTGTAGCTGTCAACATTGGTGCCGACATTGCGCGAGTATTCGCCTTTGAGCAGATCGGGGATTCCGCAGGCGAATTCGACAACTTCCATGCCGCGCGTAACCTCGCCGCCGGCATCGGAGAGCACTTTGCCATGCTCGCTGGTGATCAGTCGCGCGAGTTCATCCTTGTGGCGCTCGATCAATTCCTTGAACTTGAACATCACCCGCGCGCGGCGCAGCGGTGGCGTCGCCGCCCAGGCCGGGAATGCCGCACGGGCCGACGCGATCGCGCTTTCGATCTCGGCCGGGGTGGCGACCGCGACTTCGGCGGCCTGGGCGCCGATCGCCGGGTCATAAACCGGCAGCCGGCGCGTGCCGGCACCATCGACGCGGCGATTATTGATGAAATGGCCAAGGGTTTTCATGACAGAATCTCTTTCGTGGGTGGTATCGGCAACGGATCGGCGATGGCGAACCCGGCTTCACGGAGCATGGCGGACAGGTTGTCATAGCCCATGCGCGCGTAGTGAAGCGGTTCAGCGCGCGCTGGGTCCTGTTCGGCCTCGACCACCATCCAGCCCGCATAGTCGGCGGCGGCGAGTGCCGCGAGCATCGCCGGGAAATCGATGAAACCGTCGCCGGGAACGGTGAACACGCCGGCGATGACTGAATCGAGAAAACTCCAGTCGCCGGCACGGGCGCGGGAAAATACCTCGCGCCGGATGTCCTTGCAATGCACATGACGGATGCGCGTGGCGTAGTCTGCCGCGAGTTGCGTGGGATCGATGCCGGCGAACGTCGCATGGCCGGAATCGAGCAGCAGACCGACGGTATCGTCGGTGCCGTCCATCAGGCGCGCGATGTTGTCGCCGGTCTCGATCGCCGTGCCCATGTGGTGGTGCACGACAAGCGCCACGCCACGCTCGGCGCAATGCGCGGCGACACGGTTCAGCCGCGCGCAAAAGCGCGGCCAGTCATCCGGCGCCATGCGTGGCCCGCGCGAAAGCGGCGCGGAACGATCGCCATGGATACAGCCGGTGGTTTCGGCATAGATCAGCACCGGCGCATCGTTTTTCGCGAGTAGATCGAGATGCGTCGCCATCGCGGCAATCTCGGCGTCGGCGTCATGTTCGCGCAGCCGCCCGCTATACCAGCCGGAGACGAAGCGCAACCCGTGGCGCGCCAGTGTTTCGCGAAGACTTGTGGGATCATTGGGAAATTTGTGGCCGCGCTCGATGCCTGCGTAGCCAGCCTGCCGTGCCTGTGCGAGGCAGTCTTCCAGCGGCGTCGCGCCGCCGAGTTCGGGCAAGTCATCGTTGCTCCAGGCGATCGGGTTGGTGCCGATGTTGATCACGCTATTCATTCCTCAAACAAGGCTCTGATGTTCGATCGCGTTCTCATAGCGGCGGCGCGCGTCCCCGACCTCGGCGCGGGACGAGACCTCCGGCACCGCGACGTCCCACCACGCACCGCCGGCCTCCGTCGTTTTCGCGGGATCGGTGTCGATCACGACCACGGCGGTCCGATCCGCCAGACGCGCGCGGCCGAGTGCGGCATCGAGTGCCGCGAGGTCGTCGGCTTTTTCCGCTACCGCACCAAGGGATTCGGCGTGCTTCACGAAATCGATCGGCACCTCCGCGACATGGTGCGCGTCGGCAAGCAGATTGTTGAACGGCGCACCGCCAGTCGCTTGCTGCAGCCGATTGATGCAGCCGAAACCGCGATTGTCGAGCACGACGATAATCAGTTTCAACCCCATCGCCACCGATGTCGCGATTTCAGAATTCAGCATGAGATACGAACCGTCGCCGACCATGACAACGACGTCGCGATCCGGCAGCGCGAGCTTGACGCCGAGAGCACCGGCGATTTCATAGCCCATGCAGGAAAATCCGTATTCCACATGATAGGAATTCGGCCCGCGCGCGCACCATAATTTATGCAATTCGCCGGGCAGGCCGCCGGCTGCGCAAACCACGGTCGCGGTCTCGCCCAGCACACGGTCGACCACGCCGATCACCTCGGCGTCTGACGGTGGTTGCGTGTTAGTGGGAGCGGTCGCGCGGGCGACGGCGTCGTGCCAGTCGCGGCGTAACGCCTCGGCACGGTCCCGCCAATCCGGCGGTGCGCGCCACAGCCCGATCGCGGCATCGAGTGCGGCAAGGCCCCGCGCCGCATCGGCCACCAACGGAACGCCGCCGTGTTTTTCCGCGTCGCGCGCGGCCACGTTGAGATGCAGGATGCGGCGCCCCTGTGCCGCGAACAAGGCGCGCGACCCCGTGGTGAAATCCTGCAGGCGCGTGCCGATCGCGAGGATCAGGTCGGCCTCGGCGGCAAGCGTGTTTGCGGCGGCGCTGCCGGTCACGCCGACCGACCCGGCATTGCACGGGTGGTCGAACTGCAACGCGCCCTTGCCTGCCTGGGTCTCGGCGACTGGAATCCCATGCCGTTCTGCGAAATCCGCCAGAGCGCCGCACGCGCCGGCATAATGAGCGCCGCCGCCCGCGATGATCAGTGGGCGCTTCGCGTTCTCTAACAGACGCACGGCGTCTTCAATTTCGCGCGCGTCAGGCTCCGGCGCGCGGATGCGCCGAACCCGTTCCTCGAAAAGCATTTCTGGATAATCGAACGCTTCCGTTTGCACATCCTGGCAGAAGGCGAGCGTCACCGGCCCGCACTCCACGGGATCGGTCAGCACGTCGAGCGCGCGGGGCAGCGCGGCGAGCAGTTGCTCGGGCCGGGTGATCCGGTCGAAATATCGCGACACCGGCCGAAAGCAGTCATTGGCGGAAACCGTGGCGTCGCCGAAATCCTCGACCTGCTGCAGCACCGGATCGGGCCGGCGGGAGGCGAACACGTCGCCCGGCAGCAGAAGCACCGGCAGCCGGTTGACATGGGCGAGGGCCGCCGCCGTCACCATGTTGAGCGCACCCGGCCCGATCGAACTGGTGCAGGCCATCATGCGGCGGCGCTTATGAGCCTTGGCGTAGGCGATGGCGGCATGGGCCATCGCCTGCTCGTTGTGGGCGCGAAAGGTGGGCAGGGTCTCACGCGCGGCAAACAACGCCTCGCCGAGGCCGGCGACATTGCCGTGACCGAAAATTGCCCAGACCCCGCCGAACAGAGGCACAACCTCGTCGCCGATCGCGATGCGCTGGGCGGCAAGATAGCGCACCAGTGCCTGGGCAGCGGTCAGTCTCAGCGTTGCCATCGCGTTTCCGTCCCCCCGATCTGGTTTTCGGTTCGGCAATATGAAACATCAAATTCGAATATTATGCAATAGTGGAAAATTTATTCCGAATCGAGATGCAACCCCTTGACCATTTCTGGAAAATTCATTCTATTTCGCTGATGGATGACGTAACCCAAGACGCCGAACCCCCGCGCGACTTCGAAGCGTTGCGCAGTAAAATCCTGGCGCGGCACGACGCCATGCCGAAGCGCCTGGCCCAGGTTGCCCGCCACGCGCTCGACCATCCGGACCGGATGGCGCTTTCAACGGTGGCCGAACTCGCCGAGGCGGCCGGCGTGCAGCCGTCAACCCTGGTGCGTTTCGCCCAGAGCCTCGGCTATTCCGGGTTTTCCGAATTGCAGAGCGTGTTCCGCGCGCAGTTGCGCGACCGCTGGCCGGATTATCGCGAGCGGCTCGCCAGGGTGAAGGACGAAAGCGGCGCCGAGCCCGCGCGCATTCTCGACCGTTTCATCGACACCGCCGCCCGTTCGGTCGCCGATCTCGGCCGCACCATCATCCCCGGCGAGTTCGATGCGGCTTCGGCGCTGCTCGCCCGTGCCGCCCATGTCTATATTCTCGGCCAGCGGCGCGCCTTTCCGGTCGCGTCCTATCTCGCCTATGCGCTCGGCAAACTCGATTTCCCCGCCATTCTGCTCGACAATATCGGCAGCATGGCCGATGTCCAGGCAGGCCGGATCGGCCCGGCCGACACGCTGATCGCGATCAGCTTCAACCCTTATACGCCATCGACCATCGATCTCGTCCGGTTCGCGGCGGGGCGTGGCGCGGCGATCATCGCGATCACCGATTCGGTGTTCAGCCCGGTCTCGGCGGAAGCGCGGGTACGGCTCGAAGTCATCGAGGCCGATCTCGGCGCGTTCCGGTCGCTTTCGGCCACCATGGCGCTGGCGATGGCGCTGGCGATCGCCAGCGCCGAGGTCAGGGACGCGGGCTGAATTCAGAAAAGGTTCTCGGAGTTTTTCAAGAAAGCGGATAGCGGGCCAAGTGTCTTGTCATATGTTTGATTTGCGGTCTGGACAGACATTTAGAGGAGACGAAGCATGGACCGATTCACCGGCGGTTGCCTGTGCGGCAATGTCCGAATTGTGGCGTCGGGACTCCCATACCGGGTCGGCTTTTGTCATTGCCTCGACTGTCGCAAGCATCATGGAGCCCTTTTTCACGCTTCTGCGGTGTTCCCTCAGGAAGCGGTGACGATCGATGGTGAAACACGTGACTACGCCGGGCGGTTTTTCTGTCCCCGCTGCGACTCGTCTGTTTTTGCACGTAGCGCAGACGAAATCGAAATGAACCTGGGATCTCTGGATGCCCCGGATCAATTGATGCCAACCCACGAAAGCTGGATCGTCCGTCGCGAGTCCTGGTTGCCGCCGTTTCCACTCACGAGACGATATGACCGTGATCGTGACGCTACGGGTCGCTTTGAGGAGTAGGTCGCACGAACGGTGCGACGGCACACTCAGGCAGCCGGACGGGCCAGCACGCCGCGCCGGAACTGATCTTCCTCGATCGACAGGAACAAAGCGCGGAAATTGCCTTCGCCGAAACCCTCGTCGCCCTTGCGCTGGATGAACTCGAAAAAGATCGGCCCGACCACGGTTGCTGAAAAAATCTGCAGCAGCACCTTGGTCATCCGCCCTTCCGCGGCCCCGGCGGCAACCGTGCCCTCGCCATCGATCAGGATGCCGTTGTGCTCAAGCCGCGCGAGATCCTCGCCGTGGCCCGGCACTCGCGCGTCCACGCGTTCATAATAGGTCGCGGGCGGTGCCGGCATGAAGGCAAGCCCGCGCATCCGCAGCGCTTCCACGCTCGCATGAATGTCGTGGCAGCCGCAGGCGATGTGCTGAATGCCTTCTCCCTTGTACTGGTGGAGATATTCCGCGATCTGGCTGGTCTCGTCGGCGGATTCGTTGATCGGAATCCGGATCTTGCCGTCCGGGCTGGTCAGCGCGCGGGAAAACAAGCCGGTATATTCGCCCTTGATGTCGAAATAGCGAATTTCCCGGAAATTGAAGATCCGCTCGTAGAAGCCGGACCACACATCCATCCGGCCGCGCCCGACATTATGGGTGAGGTGGTCGATGTAATGGAGCCCTTGCCCCTCCGGTCGCGGGTCGGCGTCATCGAGCCAAATGAATTCATCCTCGAAGGCCGATCCGCGCGCGCCGTAACGGTCCAGGAAATAGATCAGCGAGCCGCCGATCCCCTTGATCGCCGGCACGGTCATCGCGAGCGACCCGTTTGTCGCGTCGGCGGCCTCCGCGCCGTTGGCGATCGCGTGGCGCCAGGCATGGCCGGCATCGACCACGCGAAACGCCATCGATGACGCGCAGGGGCCGTGCTGCGCCGCGAAGCGCGTCGCGTGGCTGTCCGGTTCCTCGTTGATCAGGTAATTCACGTCGCCCTGACGGTAGAGGGTGATCGCCTTGGTGCGGTGCCGGGCGACGGCGGCGAACCCCATGGTCCAGAACAGCGTGTGCAGCGCCCGCGGATCGGGATGGGCGAATTCGACGAAACCGAACCCGTCGGTGCCAGCCGGATTCTGATCGGAAATCACCGAAGGCTCGGCGTCGTGCGGAAACGGCCCCATTTTTCGCTGCTCCTCCTGAAATCGAACGCGCCAGCGCACGATAGTCGCAATTCGCAGCATAATGTGTGCAAAACGCGGAGTCATAACCACTTGAATGCACGGATTACGCGGAATAAAATAAAATCATGCGCGAATCGATCAATCTCGACGGCTTCGACCTGCGCCTGCTCGCCAGCCTTCAGCAGGACGGAAGGCTGACCAATCAGCAACTCGGCGAGCGGGTCGGCCTGTCCGCCTCGCAATGCTCGCGCCGGCGTATCGCGCTGGAAGCGGCGGGCGTGATCTGCGGCTACGAGGCGCGGTTATCGGCCGAGGCGCTCGGCTTCGGGATGATCGTCCTGATCCAGGTGTCGCTGTCGAAGCATTCGAAGGACAATGCCAGCCGCTTCCGCGACCTCGTCGCGCGGGTCGATGTCATCCAGGAAGCCTATGCGATGACAGGCGACCCCGACTACGTGCTCAAGGCAGCACTTCCGGGCCTGCCCGACCTCGCCATCCTGGTGAATGACATTCTGCTCCCGCACGACAGCGTCGCCCAGGTGCGCTCATCCCTGGTGCTGGAACGCCTCAAGGAAACCCGGCATCTGCCGCTCGCCGGGTTGCGCTGAATTCTCAGTCTCCGGCGGCCCGGAGCGGGGCGGTCGCGCGAAAATGCGCTGACAGGCGGCTGATCGCCTCGTCGAGCACATCGTCGCGCTTGCAGAACGCGAAGCGCGCGTAATGGCGCGGCGCCTCGCCGGCATAGAAAGCCGAGACCGGGATCGCCGCGACGCCGGCGTGCTCGGTGATTTGGCGGCAGAATGCCGTGTCATCGCCGGCAAAGCCCAAAGGCGAAAAATCCGCGGTTACGAAATAGGAACCCGCGGTCGGCAGCACCTGAAAACCAATGGCGCTCAGACCTGCGGAAAGACAATCGCGTTTGGCCGCGAGATCGGCGGCGAGGCCCTCGAAATACGCATCGTCCTTTGCGAGGCCGACGGCGACCGCGCGCTGCAGATTGGGCGGGGTGGTGAAGGTCAGGTTCTGATGCGCGCGGGCGATGATCGCGGCGAGGTGTCGCGGGGCGGTAATGTAACCCACCTTCCAGCCGGTGAGGCTGAAGGTCTTGCCGGCACTGCCGATCCGCGCGCAACGCTCGCGCATCCGCGGCAGGCTCATCAGCGGAATGTGCTTCGCGCCGTCGAAAATCAGATGCTCATAGACCTCGTCGCACACCGCATAGGCGTCGTGGCGCGCGAGCAGCCCCGCGATGAAGCCGAGTTCGTCGGCGGAAAACACCTTGCCGGTCGGGTTCATCGGGGAATTGAGGAGCAGAAGTTTGGTTCTGGGGCCGAAGGCGGCTTCGAGATCGGCGCGCGGCAGCACCCAGTCCGGCGGGTTCAGGCGAACCAGCCGAGGCACCGCGCCGAGCAGCTTCACCACCGGCAGATAGGTGTCGTAGAGCGGTTCGATCAGCACCACCTCGTCACCGGGATCGAGCAGCGCCATCAGGCAGGCGGTGATCGCCTCGGTCGCGCCGGAGGTGACGATGATATCCGTGCCCGGATCGGCCTTGATCCCGTAAAACCGGTCATTGGCGGCAGCAACCGCCTGGCGCAGTTCAGGCACGCCGGCAAGCGGCGGGTACTGGTTGCGCCCATCGCGCAGGGCGTTCGCCGCCGCGTCGATGATGTCGGCCGGGCCGTCGGTATCAGGGAAACCCTGGCCGAGATTGATCGCGCCGTGCTGCACCGCCAGGGCCGACATGACCGTAAAGATCGTCGTACCGATGGCGTCAAGCAACTGGTTCGGCGATTTCACGTCCTTACCCTCCTGAAACTGCGCGCGTTCAGTATCGCGTGCAATCCTGGAAGAGCAAGAGGGTTTGGTCGCTCTGGTTCAATTTTAGGCATAAAATGACGTAATTTTAGGCATAAATCGTGCCGATCGGTTGGGCAACCTCGCCAAGCCGCACGCAGCCGGAATTTGGCACGGCTCATGCATCACGAGGTCGCCGGCCGCGTGTGGCTGGTGCGCGCATAGGCTCGCCGATAACCAGTAATTAGGAGGGGCCCGTCGCGGATCGGGCGTGAACCGGATGAAAAAAATCGAAGCGATCATCAAGCCGTTCAAGCTGGACGAGGTCAAGGAAGCCCTGCACGAGGTGGGGCTTCAGGGCATCACCGTGCTGGAAGCCAAGGGGTTCGGCCGGCAGAAGGGCCATACCGAGCTGTATCGCGGCGCCGAATATGTGGTGGATTTTCTGCCCAAGGTGAAGATCGAAGTGATCTGCGAGGACAGCGTCGCCGACCGGGCGATCGAGGCGATCACCAACGCCGCACGTACCGGGCGGATCGGCGATGGCAAGATTTTCGTCTCATCGATCGACGACGTGATCCGCATCCGCACCGGCGAGAAGGGCGAAGCGGCGATCTGATTTCCAACCAACAACCACGATGCCGCATCGTGCGGCATCATAATCTGACGAGCAGCGAGGACTAACATGGCGAAAAAGCCCGCCGGTAGCGGCGACGCAATCAGCAAGGCGCTGGCAATGATGAAGGAGCACGGCGCCGAATATGTCGACCTCCGGTTCACCGATCCGCGCGGCAAGTGGCAGCACACCGCCCAGCACATCTCGACGATGGACGAGGATGCGTTCCGCGACGGCATCATGTTCGACGGCTCCTCGATCGCCGGCTGGAAGGTGATCAACGAAAGCGACATGATTCTGATGCCGGACGCCGAGACCGCGGTGATGGATCCGTTCTCCGCGAAGCCGTCGATGATCCTGTTCTGCGACATTCTGGAGCCCTCGACCGGGCTTTCCTATTCGCGCGATCCGCGCTCGACCGCGAAGAAGGTCGAAGCCTATGTGAAGGCGTCGGGCGTCGGCGATACCATCCTGATCGGCGCGGAAGCCGAATTCTTCGTGTTCGATTCGGTCAAGTTCGGCACCGGCGGCAATTACGGCATCTATCAGATCGACAGCATGGAGGGCCCGCAAGCCTCGCTGAAGGATTACCCCGAAGGCAATATGGGCCATCGCCCCGTGGTCAAGGGCGGCTATTTCCCGGTGCCGCCGGTCGATTCCGAGAGCGATCTGCGCGCCGAAATGCTCGCGACCATGGGCGAAATGGGCCTGCCGATCGAGAAGCACCACCACGAGGTCGCGCAGTCGCAGCACGAATTGGGCACCAAATTCGGTCCGCTGACGAAAATGGCCGACCAGATGCAGATCTATAAATACTGCGTCCACAACGTCGCGCATTCCTACGGCAAGACCGCGACCTTCATGCCCAAGCCGATCTATGCCGATAACGGTTCGGGCATGCACACCCATCAGTCGATCTGGAAAGGCGGCAAGCCGCTCTTCGCCGGCAACGGCTATGCCGACCTGTCGGAGATGTGCCTCTATTACATCGGGGGCATCATCAAGCACGCCAAGGCGCTCAACGCCTTCACCAACCCGAGCACCAACAGCTACAAGCGCCTGATTCCCGGCTTCGAAGCGCCGGTTCTGCTCGCCTATTCGTCGCGCAACCGCTCGGCGGCGTGCCGTATCCCGTATGCGACCAGCCCGAAGGCCAAGCGCGTCGAAGTGCGTTTCCCCGACCCGACGGCAAATCCCTATCTCGCCTTCGCCGCCATGGCGATGGCGGGCCTGGACGGCATCAAGAACAAGATCCATCCGGGCGACCCGATAGACAAGAACCTCTACGATCTGCCGCCCGAGGAGCTGCACGGCATCCCGACCGTCTGCGGCAGCCTGCGCGAAGCGCTGGGCGCGCTCGCCGCCGATCACGATTTCCTGCTCGCCGGCGACGTGTTCAGCAAGGACCAGATCGAATCCTATATCGATCTGAAATGGGAAGAGGTGTTCCGCTTCGAGCACACGCCCCACCCGGTCGAATTCGAGATGTACTACTCGGCCTGATCGGATAGCGGGGATGACGAAGGCCGATCCGGGCGACCGGATCGGTCTTTCTTATTTGCGATTGCATTGCACCCGCAGCCGGTTCTCGATATAGCCAGAGAGAAATATCGCTCGAAGCGCCCCCCTAATTCGAGACAATGATCTGGAGACGAAATCATGATGAAACTCAGCGCGCGCAATCAGATCAAAGGCAAACTGCTCAGCGTGGAGAAGGGTCAGACGACCGGCCACGTGAAGCTCGACATCGGCAATGGCGTGGTCATTACCGCGTCGATCACGAACGAGGCAATCGACGATCTGGCGCTCAAGCCGGGTGAAGACGCGATCGCGGTCATCAAGGCCTCGGACGTGATGGTCGCGAAGTAATACCGGCCGCCCTGGACAATGCCCATCACCCCGTCATTGCGAGCAGGCGTCAACCTCCGCTGTCTTTCCATCGGCTGACGCCGATGGAACCTTGGACAGCTCCGCCGACGTGGCGGAGCGCCGAAAGGTTCCGGCAATCCAAGGGGTTGCTGGAAACGACGCGGAGGTAACCCACTTTTTCTGTATTTTACCCGAAAAAGCTGGATTGCTTCCGCCTCGCAAGCTCGCCGTCGCAATGACGAGTTGGCGTCAGGCGTGAGTCGTAGGCTACGGCGGTTGTATAAGATGGATGCGGCACATTTCCGCACCCTGCGAAAGCGCGTGCGGCCTCCGGCGTGAAGCCGGTCCATCGCTCCAGCCTCGTCGAAGCCGATCTCCTCGCCGCTTTGGATCTCCTTCACACCGAAGCACCGTCTCCGCCGGGTTCAGCGCCGCTGCCGGACCCGAACTTGCCCTCCAGGGCAACTATGATACCGTCGTCACCGAAAGCGTTGCGGGCGGAGTCGCATCCGTCCTCGGCGGCGGCAAATTCGGCAACGGCGCCTTGACCGGGGCCTTTACCTATCTCTTCAGGGGCGCAACGCAGGCGGGAAACAACAACGGCAGCCAAGGCGGAATTGACGGCATCCCGGTCGTCGGCCAGATCGCCCAGGGGTTGGACTGGGTCGGCAATCAGGTGAATACTGCATTCGGTGCAGCCATCAATGAAACACAGAATCTCTATGATAGCCTGATCGGAGGGAATTCAAGCCAGCCGTATGGACCTACATTCAGCCAAAGCGGGCAAACCGGTCCGGGAGCCTCACCATTCAATGGCGCCCCGGAAGAAATCGCAGATCTACGGAGCCTCACTTTCAAAGCATTATGCCTCTTTTCTATATGCCAAGCCAATGTACCAAAATTTAATCCGTATGCCGAACTACCAGAGACAGAAGAAATACAAGTGCTACCTCCCCCAGAACAAACAATTTCAATGCCAAATGACGAACGATAATTTGGATAATCAAATGCAAATTTCTGATTTACGCAGCGAGCCTGACCTGACAATGGTAAACGAAGCGTACCGAATGAGGTCTACCGATCGCATCAAATCTTTTTTAGCGCTAGAGTGTTTTGCAGCCAAGGGGTCGAAGGCAAGCCTTTTATATATTTCTGATATGTTCGCGCGTGGTATTGAGTTGGATGACATACACGAAAGAGCAAAACGTTGGAACGAACTTGCGAAAGCTGCACACTTGAGTAAAGCATCATTGTTTTTTGGAAAGGGATTTGACAGAATAGGTGACTATTCTTCAACTTTCGATGCTTTCTCTTGGGGAGCAACAGATGGATATGCTCCATCCATATACCGGCTTGCAAGCATGTATCTTTTAGGAGAATATGTAAAAAAAGATTATCGAAAGGCCCGTGAACTGCTAGAAATTGCAGCTAAGATGGGAAATGTGTGGGCTAAAAAAGATTTGGCACATGTCTTGTTATTTAACAATTTTGGAATTCTGGGGAAGCTTCAAGGAGTTTGTGTTTTTTTTAATCTTTTTTATTATCAAATAGATATTCTTATGCGGAAAACAAGAAATATACCGCTTGATGAAAAATATTTTCAGTGATCAATTAAGCGAGGTTATACAGAAAATTTGCTTGCTTGTTCAACCGCATCGGGAGTGATCACGTTATAATTGAGGGAGAGTTCATGGAGCATTTTTATCGACACTGAAAATTACGAATACAGAGCTTACCCACTTCCAAACGGGTCATTAAATATTGGAACCTATTATCCGAAACCATAATGACATCCGTTGTAAATATTACGGAGATGGAAAATGAGTAATGATATGAGGGGTTTAACTGAAATCGAAAGATTGATTTTGGAGAAATTGATCTCTGCGGTTCCTGTTTATTACGCCACTCTCAAAAATCAAATAGATTCATGCCTGGTTAAAATTTGTGACGAGTACGGCTCCCTAAGAGTCTGACTCGGAACTCATGTGTAACGAGCGAGTCGGCGGGTGAGGAGCATGACGGATGCGGCGTAGAGGAAGGCGGTAGCGGAATGGATTGTACCCTCGAAATCCTTTGCCAGACGCCGGTTCCGGTTGAGC
>NZ_JAIMBZ010000034.1:8077-33919 GCF_025499445.1 Acidiphilium sp. AL | reverse complement strand
ACCACCGGCGTCTCCTCGAGCCGATCGGCAACATCCCACCCGCCGAGGCCGAGGCGCGCTACTATGAACAACTGAACGAGCTGGCTATGGTCGCCTGAGTCAAACAAAATGGCCTCCAGGATTCCCGGCGCGGTTCAATATCCAGCACCCACCGCATGCCTTGGGTCATGAGCGCCGTGCGCAGATCGTGCACGGCATCATGAGCCGACCGGCCCGGCCGGAAGCCATACGAGCAGTTCAGGAAGTCCTGTTCGTAGATTGCCTCCAGCAGCATAACGATCGCCCGCTGCGCCACCTTGTCCTCGAAAGTGGGAATGCCGAGAGGCCGTTGCGATCCGTCCGCTTTAGGAATGTAGCTTCGTCGCACCGGCGGGGCTCGATAGCGTCCCGACTTGATGCGATCGAGGAGGTCCAGAAGGTTCGCCTCCAGCGCTTGCGCATAATCGGCCGCAGTGATCCCGTCGATGCCCGCCGCGCCATCCTTGCGGGTGGTCCGGTAGGCTTCAAGCATCCACTCCAAATCAAGGACGTGGTTCAGCGAGGCGAACGCCCGGTCTCGGTGCGTCCTCGCCATGTCGGCTATCCATCGTCGTTTCGTAGACAGGTTTGTGAGACTCAGGGTTCTCTCCCGTGTTTCCCGTCGATGGCTCTCTCCTCGCGGCGCCCCCCTTTCCTCCTGCGGGTCCCGGCGAGCCCGGTTCCCCGCCCTCAGCGGTACTACGAAGGCGCTACGACTTCCCGTGCGCGCATTCCCGGTTCCTTATGGTTTCGGTTCCGGGTTCCATGTGCCCCTCCGGATTCGTGCTCGCCGAAGCGCTCCCGTCGCGGCGGAGGACCGTCGCCGGGCCTGGGGACTTTTGTCAGCCGGTTTCCCCGTCTCCGGCCAGTCCACACATGGGCACGCACTGGATCTCTCAGGTTTCCTGGCAATCCGTTCCATACCTCTGCCCTGTTCCCAGACCCCGGCCGGACCGGCGCAGCCTCGCCACTTGCGGCTGTGCCGATGCTGCCCCCGGTCCCAACACTCCGAAGGCTCCAGCGTGTACATGATTTCGAGGCTTACCCAGGGCTTCGATATCCGCTGCCTACGCTTCACGAGCGACGTTGCCGCCGCCCATGCAAGGCTCGCTTCCGGCTGGCGGGCTGCGCCTCTACCGGGAGGGAGTTCAACCCTCTGGATCGCTATGAAAGGTTTCACGCTACATCTGTTCTCCTTTCCAGGACTTCTCCTGACGCAAGCATGGCCCACGCGCGACGCAAATTTACCGATGCGCTCAAGGCCAGGAAAAAACCCGGCGGACCGCCTGTGCTGGCGTTGAAGTTCTTCGATGCCTTGTACGAGGTCGAAAGACTGGCGCGCCAATCGCGCCCGCCCGAAGGTGAAGCGCGCGACGAATACACTTTACGATTGCGCCAGTGCCATAGTGTCCCGGTGTTGACCGCGTTCAAGACCTGGCTCGACGAATTGGCCCCGCAGGTGCTGCCCGAAAGCCTGACCGGAAAGGCGATCGCCTACACGCGCAACCAATGGGAATATCTGATCCGTTACGCCAGCGACGGACGGGCCCCGATCGACAACAACCTGTTGGAACGCGACATCCGAATCTTTGTCACTGGCAGAAAAGGCTGGCTGTTCAGCGACACCGTTGCTGGTGCCAGGGCAAGCGCGGTGATCTACAGCCTCGTCCTGACATGCAGGGCCTGCAGCGTTGACCCCTACGACTGGCTGAACCACGTTCTCGCCGAACTCCCACAGCGCGGCGCAAATGACGGCATCGATGACCTGCTGCCATTCAACTTCGTCCGCAAACGCGACAGCGTCGCCGAAAACACAGGCTGATCCGCCAACTCGCGCGGATCAGCCTCAATCCCAAGCACACCGAACATGACCGCGTCCGCACGCAAATGTCGATCATGTGCGTCAAAATGCGCGCTTACGGTTGTTTCTGAGGGCCGCGAACGCGCATTTTGCGAACCAAACTCAGCGAGATGTCGCGGGCGGGGACGGCGCACGCGAAGAAATCCGCATCGGTCCATTCCGGGTTCTCCGGGTCGTGCTCGATGCCGCGCTGAATCGCGGCGTCTTCCTCATTCGTCGGCCGAATGAATTTCCGCTTTCATAGATGCCAACCTCCTTATTGCTGGCCTTCCGCAAGCTGATAACTCTCACCGCGCGGCGCTCGATCGTGAATACCACGACATGCAATCGCTCGCCGATTGGTCCGATCGCCGTCAGGCGGACCGCGCCATAATCGAACCGGGTATCGGCACGCACCAGCGCGGCGGAAAACTCGAAATCCCGGATGATTGCAAAATCCACCCCATGTTTCGCGAGGTTCGAGGCCTGTTTGCGGCCATCCCATTGGATATCCATCTAATTGTATATACAAAAATATGGCAGGTCAAAGCTAATTCGCTTTTGCCGCCTTCGGCGCGCGAATCGTGGCACTCGCCCGGATATAGGGCTGGAACGACGCGCCTTGATCGAGACGCGCCGTCCGTCTGGTTCAGGCAGCCTTCGCCATGCTGCGCAGCACGTAGTGCAGAATGCCGCCGTTCTGATAATACATCACCTCGTCCTTGGTATCGACGCGGCAGAGCAGCGAAACCTTATCCGTCGAGCCGTCGGCGCGGTGGATCGCCATGTCGATATCCATGCGCGGGCTGAGCTGTTCGAGGCCGAGAATGTCGATGGTTTCGTCGCCGCGCAGCTCAAGCGTCTTGCGGCTCACGCCCTCCTTGAACACCAGCGGCAGGACGCCCATGCCGACCAAGTTGGAGCGATGGATGCGCTCGAAGCTCTCGGCGATCACCGCCTTGACGCCGAGCAGCATGGTGCCCTTCGCCGCCCAGTCGCGCGACGAGCCGGTGCCGTATTCGCGTCCGGCGATCACCACCAGGGGCACGCCCTCGTGCTGATAGCGCATCGCGGCGTCGTAGATCGACATCTGCTCGCCCGAGGGATAGTGCCTGGTATAGCCGCCCTCGACATTGTCGAGCATTTCGTTGCGGATGCGGATGTTGGCGAAGGTGCCGCGCATCATGATTTCATGATTGCCGCGCCGCGAGCCGTAGGAATTGAAATCCTTCGGCAGGATCTGCCGCTCCTGCAGATATTCGCCGGCCGGCGTGGTCTTTTTGAACGAACCCGCCGGCGAGATGTGATCGGTGGTGATGCTGTCGCCCAGCAATGCCAGAATCCGCGCGCCGACAATATCCGTCACCGGTGCGGGGTCCTTGGTCATGCCTTCGAAATAGGGCGGGTTCTTCACGTAGGTCGAGGAACCCGACCAGCGATAGGTCTCCGATTCGCCTTCGACCTCAATCGCCCGCCACTGCTTCGGGCCCTTGAACACGTCGCCGTAGCGGTCCTGGAACATCGCCCTGGTCAGGGTCTTTTTCACGATCTCGGAAATCTCCGTCGAGGTCGGCCAGATATCCTTCAGATAGACATCGCGGCCGTCCTTCGACCGGCCGATCGGCGCGGTGGTGATATCGACCCGCATCGTCCCTAACAAGGCGTAAGCGACGACCAGCGGCGGCGAGGCGAGGTAGTTTGCCCGCACGTTCGGATGCACGCGGCCCTCGAAATTGCGGTTGCCCGACAGCACCGAAACCGCGACCAGCTTGTTATCCTCGATCGCATCGGCGATCACATCTTCGAGCGGACCGGAATTGCCGATGCAGGTGGTGCAGCCATAACCCACCGTCTCGAAGCCGAGCGCGTTGAGATCTTCGGTCAGGCCGGATTTGTCGAGATACTCGGTCACCACCTGCGAGCCCGGTGCCAGCGAGGTTTTCACCCAGGGCTTCGGCACCAGCCCGAGCGCGCGGGCCTTGCGCGCGACCAGCCCGGCGGCGACCAGCACCGACGGGTTCGATGTGTTGGTGCAGGAGGTGATCGCGGCGATCACCACGTCGCCATGGCTGAGCTGGTAATTCTTGCCGGCGACGCTGGCTTTCTTGCCGACATCGTTGGCCGGAACGCCGAGGCTTTTGGTGAGTTCCACGTCGAACGCGGGTGCGGCCTTCGACAGAGCCACCCGGTCCTGCGGCCGCTTCGGCCCGGCGAGCGAAGGCTCGACGGTGGACAGGTCAAGCTCCAGCGTGTCCGAGAACAGCAGCTCGCTATCGTCGCGCCACAGGCCCTGCGCCTTGCAATAGGCTTCGACCAGGGCAATGCGGTGCTCGTCACGCCCCGACAATTTCATGTAATCGAGGGTGATCTGATCAACCGGGAAGAAGCCGCAGGTCGCGCCATATTCCGGTGCCATGTTGGCGATGGTCGCGCGATCGGCCAGCGGCAATTGATCGAGGCCGGTGCCGTAGAATTCGACGAATTTGCCGACCACGCCCTTGCGGCGCAGCATCTGGGTGACGGTGAGAACCAGATCGGTCGCGGTGATGCCCTCGCGCAGCGAGCCGGTCAGCTTGAAGCCGATCACGTCGGGGATCAGCATGGCGATCGGCTGGCCGAGCATCGCCGCTTCCGCCTCGATGCCGCCGACGCCCCAGCCGAGCACGCCGAGCCCGTTGACCATGGTGGTGTGGCTGTCGGTGCCGAACAGCGTGTCGGGATACGCGAGCGTCTTACCATTCGCCTCGGCGGTCCACACCGCCTGGGCAAGATATTCCAGGTTCACCTGATGGCAGATGCCGGTGCCGGGTGGCACGACGCGGAAATTGTCGAACGCCTCCTGGCCCCAGCGCAGGAATTCGTAGCGCTCGCCATTGCGCTCGAATTCGATATCGACGTTGCGTTCCAGCGCGTCGCGGCGGCCGAACACATCGACCATCACCGAATGGTCGATCACCAGATCGACCGGCACCAGCGGGTTGACCCGCTCGGCATTGCCGCCGAGCTTGACGATGCCGTCGCGCATCGCCGCGAGATCGACCACGGCGGGAACCCCGGTGAAATCCTGCATCAGGATACGCGCGGGGCGGAACGGCACGTCCTTATCGGAATGGGCCTTGTCCACCCATTCGACGATCGCCTTGGCGTCATCGACGGTATAGGTCGAGCCGTCCTCGAAGCGGAGGATGTTTTCGAGCAGGATTTTCAGGGTGCGCGGCAGGCGCGAAATGTCGCCGAGCTTTTCAGCGGCTTCATTGAGTGCGAAATAGACGTAGTCCTTGCCCTCGACGCTCAGCGTCCGTTCCGTTTTCAGACTGTCCCGACCGATCATGTTCATGGTGCTCGCTCCTCTTCGCGCGCTTCGGCGCATCGCGCCGCAGCCAATGCCGATTGCGCTGCGCTTTAATCACGGCGCACGCCGCGCGTCCATGGCTGGAACGTGATCTAGACATGCTCGAAGCGCGCTCCCTGGCCGCGATCCGCGGCGAACGGCTGGTGTTCCGCGATGCCTCGTTTTTGCTGGAACCCGGCGGCGCGCTGCTTCTGGTGGGGCCGAACGGCGCGGGCAAATCCTCGCTGCTCCGGCTGCTCGCCGGCCTTACCCCGCCAGCCGCCGGTGAATTGCTGTGGGACGGCGAAAACGCGCTGGACGATCCGCCGCTGCACGCCACCCGGCTCTGTTTCGTCGGGCATCTGGATGCGATCAAGCCCGGCCTCACCGTCGCCGGCAATCTTTCACTGCCGCGCCGGATTCCGCCGGCGGCGATCGTGGCGGCATTGGAAACCGTCGATCTCGACCGCTTCGCCGATCTGCCGGCCCGATTGCTTTCGTCAGGCCAGCGGCGCCGGCTCGCTTTGGCACGATTGGCGCTCAGCCCGGCCCCGCTCTGGCTGCTCGACGAACCCACCACAGGGCTCGATACCGCCTCGGTCTGGCGTCTTGAGCAGCGTTTCGCTGGCCATCGGGCCAAGGGCGGGATGATCGTGGCGGCGACCCATTTGCCGCTCGATCTGCCCGGCACTCAATCGCTTGACCTGAGCCGGATCGCCGCGTGAGCCGGTTCATCGCGCTGATTCGCCGCGAACTAATCCTCGCGATGCGCCATGCCGGGGACAGCGTGGCGGCCTTGCTGTTCTTCGTGATCGCGGCGAGCCTGTTTCCGTTCGCGCTCGGGCCCTCGCCGCAAGTGCTCGCCGGCATCACCCCCGGCGTGATCTGGGTGGTCGCCCTGCTCGCGGCCCTGCTGCCACTCAACAGATTGTTCGGCGCCGATTTCGAGGATGGCGCGCTCGATCAGCTCATGGTCTCCGGCCTGCCGGCCAGCGCGGTCGCGCTCGGCAAGATGATCGGCCACTGGCTGACCACCGGATTGCCCCTCCTGATCATTGCCGGGCCGGTCGCGGTCATGCTGCGGCTCGATCCGGTCCTCCTGCCGCGCCTCCTGCTGACGCTGTTGCCCGGCACGATCCTGTTCTCGCTGGTCGGCGGGATGAGTGCGGCGATCACGCTGGGCGCGCGCGGCGGCACGGTGCTGCTGCCGCTGGTGGCACTGCCCCTGATGATCCCGGCGCTGATTTTCGGCGCGGCCGGGGTGATCGCCCCCCACCCCGTCGCCGAATTCGCCATGCTGTTCGGCCTGCTGGCGCTGTTCCTGCCGCTGGCGCCGCTCGCCGCCGGCGCGGCATTGCGGGCGGCGGTGTCGTAGGAGCTGCGGTTGTGTCGCTTCGGCTCTTGGTTACTGTTGTCGCATGACTCAGCAAGCAGGCGAAGAACTCTGGCGGGAGACGAACCGGGCGAATTGGAACGAACGGGTGCCAATCCACCTGCGCTCGAAATTCTACGATATCGAACGCCTTCGCGCCGGAACCGCAACGCTCTACCCGATCGAGGAGGTCGAGTTCGGCCCGGTCGCTGATCTCGACGTGCTCCATCTACAGTGCCATTTTGGCTATGACAGTCTGGTTCTGGCCCGCCAGGGCGCGCGGGTGACAGGTCTCGATTTCTCGGGAGTCGCGACCACGGCGGCGCAAGACCTTGCCAGGGAACTCGACCTCGCCGAGCGGGCCACCTTTGTCGAAGCCGATTTGTACGATGCTCAGACCGCGATTGGTCCGCACCGGCGGTTCGACCGCGTCTTCGTGACGTGGGGTGCTCTGGTCTGGCTTCCCGACATCACGCGATGGGCCGAGATCGTCTCAGGCTTTCTGAAGCCCGGCGGACGCCTCTACCTCGCGGATGGACACCCTTTCGCCTATCTGTTTGATGAGCACGCGGCTCCTCGGAGCGGCCCGCTCAAATATTATGCTCCGTATTTCGGTTCTCTCGGGATTCGAGCTCAAAGTCCGATCGACTATGCCGATGCGGAGGCGAGGTTGACGAACGCGACAACGTTCGAATTCCTCCACACGCTGGGAGATATCATCACCGCGGTAACCAAGGCAGGTCTCACGCTCGACTATCTGCACGAGCATCCGACGGTCCCTTGGCAAATGTTCGACTGTCTGGTCGAAGACGAACGGGGTATGTTCCATTGGCCCGACCAACGCTGGCTTCCGCTGGCATTTTCGATTTCCGCTCGACGTGAGTGATTGCCCATAGTTGCGAAAAAATGGATTGCTTCACCCGCTGCGCGGGTTCGCAATGACGGGGTGGAAATCGACTCGGGAACTCGCTCCGGTGAGTCGGCTGGGGTGATTTTTCGAGCACCGGAGCGGAGCGGAAGCTACGTGAGCACCGAAGCACAGAAAAAGCGCGTCAGACGGCCGCCGGAGTAGAGTTCCCGAGTTCCCTACGCGATGCGTTCGCCATGCAGCACCTCGTCCAGCCCCTGGCGTTCCTCATCGCGGCTGACCCGCAGCCCGACCAGCCGATCGATCGCGAACAGCAGCCCGGCGGTGACGCCGCCGCAATAGATCACCGTCGCGGCGACGCCGAGCGCCTGGACGGCGAGCTGACGCAGCCCGGCATGGACCGCGCCATCCGATAGCGGCGCGAAGGCGAGCAGCCCGGTCGCCAGCATCCCCAGCGCGCCGCCGATGCCATGGACGCCGAAGGCGTCGAGCGTGTCGTCGTAGCCGAGCCGCACCTTCGCCACCGTCACCGCCCAGAAGCACAGCAGCCCGGCGGCGATCCCGATCAGCAGCGCCGGGCCGGGCAGCACGAACCCCGCCGCCGGCGTGATCGCGACCAGCCCGGACACCGTGCCCGAAATCGCGCCCAGGACGGTGGGTTTGCCGCGCAGCGCCCATTCAATCGCGGTCCAGGACAGGGTCGCCCCCGCCGCCGCCATCTGGGTGACCAGCACCGCCATCCCCGCGTTCGGGTTCGCCCCGCCCGCGCCGCCCGAATTGAAGCCGAGCCAGCCGACCCAGAGCAGCGAGGCGCCGATCACCGCGTAGGACAGGTTCCACGGCATCATGTTGTCGTGACCGAAGCCGAGCCGCTTGCCGAGATAGAGCGCGCAGACCAACCCGGCGATGCCCGAATTCACCTCGACCACCGTGCCCCCCGCATAATCGGCGATCCCGAGATGAAACAACCAGCCCGCCGGACTCCAGACCCAGTGCGCGACCGGTGCATAGACCAGGATCGACCACGCCCCCATCAGCAGCAGCAATGCCGAGAATTTCATCCGTTCCGCGAAGCTGCCGGTGATCACCGCCGGCGTGATGATCGCGAAGGTCATCTGGAACATGATGAACACGCTCTCCGGTACGCAATAGTGCACCGCATCCGGCAACCCGGCGCCGAGGGTGAACGGCGCCCGCCAGTTCCGCGCGAGATCGCCCAGCATCGCGCCGGACAGGCCACCGATAAATCCGTCGCCATTGGAAAAGGCCAGGCTGTAACCGACGATCATCCACAATACGGTGACCAGTGCGCAGATCACGACGCCCTGCATCATGATCGCCAGCACGTTCTTCTTGCGCACCATGCCGCCATAGAACAGCACGAGACCGGGGATGGTCATCAGCAGAACGAGAACCGAACTGATCAGCATCCAGGCAGTGTCGCCCGCGCTGAGGCCGGTTTCTGCCGCTTTTGCGGGCAGACATAATCCCATGAGCGGAAGCGCCATTGCCCCCGCGACCCAGATGCGCCGCCCCATTGCGACCTGCTCCTTGCTGTTCCGCCCATTTGCCGGTGCGGTTGACCGTGTGACGAGGGCGGATACGCAGGATTCGTGCCAGCGTTCGTTAGATCATTCCCGCGAGGGCCGCGTCGGTGGCCGCCGCCGACCAGTCGCGCGCGATCAGGGCCCGGCCGGCGGCGGCGATCCTGCGGTAGCGCGCTTTATCACCATGGAGCGCAACGATCGCGTCGGCAAGCCCGGCATCGTCGGCGGCCACGCAACCGGCGAGGATATCCGGCCAGTCGATCCCTTCGATCGCGACCGGCGTTGCGATGCAGGGGATGCCGGCGGCGAGACTGTCCAGCACCTTGCCCTTGATCCCGGCACCGAACGCCATCGGCGCCACGGTCAGCCGGACTCGCCCGAAAAACCCGGCGAGATCATCGACCGCGCCGATCATCTCCACACCAGACGCCGCCCAGCGCCGCATCGCCTCCGGCATGGCGGAACCCGCGATCAGGCAGGTTATCGACGGGTCGCGCGCCCGCACCAGGGGCATGATCGAAAACGCCAGCCGCCGCGCCGCATCCAGATTGGGCGCATGGCCGAAATGGCCGATGAAGCCGATCGCGCCGCGCTGCGCGCGCGGCGTCTTTACCGTCGCGGGCGCGATCGCCCAGGGCGCAATCACGATTTTTTGCGGCGGCAGGTGACGGCGGAGCAGATCGGCCTCGGCGCGCGAATGCGTCAGCACCGCATCGGCGGCACAAGCGACCGCGAGTTCGGTGGCGCGCACCTTGCGCGCGAGGGCGATCAGGCTCGCTTCGCGTTCGACCATCGCCCGCCGGGCGAGCCGGACATGATGCAGATCGGCGACGCTATAGATCACCTTTGCACGCGGCTGATGCGCCCGCACCAGCGGCATGTAGCGCGCGGCGGCGTCGAGCCGGTGCAGATAGACGAGACTGAAAGCGCCCGCTTCGCGGGCAAGCAGTTCCTCGACCGAGCGAACCCGCGGCGCCACACGCCAATCGACATCGACACCGTCCGGCACCGCTGCGGCGGGATCGGCGGCAATGAAGCTCACCGCATAACCAAGCCGGATCAGGGATTCCATGTGTGACAGAATCGCGTTCGATCCGGCATCCCGCCCACGCGCCGGCATCGCCATGTCGATCACCAAAGCACGCTTCGCCGGCTCGGCCTGCCTGGGCGTCGCCGTGGCGCGTGCTGAACGGCGCGACGCGAGACGATCGATCTGCCCGGTCAGCGCCTCGATCGCCGAGTCGATCCCCGCTGTGCTGTCAATCCCATCGAGCAGTGCCGCGAGCTTGGTTTGTGCCTCGGCGTCGAAGGCGTCCGATGCCTCGATCAGCGCGGGCGAAGCCGCGAGTTCTCTGCCGTCGCGCTCGCACACCACGCGGATGACATGGCGACCAAGGCCGGGCAAGCCACCCGCCAAGCTGAGTTCGAAACCATGGCGCCCATCGCCGATGCCGATGGCGGCGAGATCGGGCCGGTGCGCATTGGCGACCACGCGGTCGAGCAGGGTGCCGTTATCGATGATCAGCAGGGCGACCGGCCGGTCGGGGTGGCGCTCATTCTGCGCCCAGCCGGCGATCCGGGTACGGGTCGCGACGTCGAGCCGGCCGCGCAGCATTACCGGCTCGCTACCGGCATCGGATCAGGCGGCGCGCGGCATCGCGGCGCTGGCGAGCGGCGCGCGATCGGCGGCGCGGCGAACGGTCACGTCGGCACCGGCGAACCCCGTGGGCACCGCGAGGCGGAAGCCATGACAGCCGCTGCCGAGCCCGGCATCCTCCAGATCCGCCCGGTAAAGATTGGCGAGGCCGCGCGCGACTACCCTGCCTTTCGCCACGATCTCGAGGCATACCGGCATATCCGGGGTGGTCGCATCCTGTGCCCAGCCGACCGCCCAGAGGCCGTCGGCATCGATATCGACCCGCTCGAACCAGCCGCGCAGATCGCCGAAGGATGCGCCCTCGGTCGCGACCCCGCCAACGCGTGCCAAGCGCCGGCGGATCGCCTCCAGCACCGGCCCATTCTCGATCCGTTCGGCACAATAATTGGCGGATGTGCGGTCGGCGCCATAGCGCGCCGCATAGTCGCGCACATTGTGGAACATCGCGCGGTTATCGTCGTTGATATAGGTCTCGGATGCCGCGCCCTCGGCGAAAATCACGTCGTGCCGGTCAAGCTCGACATGGACGTAATCGACCCGGTCGCTCACCTCTTCCTGGACGATCGAGACGCCATTCACCAGGCAGGACGCAGGGACCAGCGCGCCGTCGATCAGCATGGCGTGTTGCGGGCTCACCCACAAATCCCGGCGCGGTCGGCCATTGCCGAGCGCGCCGGGATAAAACCGGATCGGGAGGATATGTGGCTTGCCTGCCGCGAAGCGCGCGGCATAGGCGCGGCGGCCGAGCCATTTGACCGGCTTGGCGGTTCCGTCGGCGGTCAGCACAGCATCTCCGATCGCGAGATCCTCGACCGCGACCTCGCCGGAGGGCGTGGCGATTCGCGTGCCGGCCCGATAGCAGGCGACGGTGATGTCCGTCCCGCCCACCGAATCGGTGGCAATGCTGAACAGGCTGGAGAAAAAACTGCCGGTGCTCAGCGTGATATCGGCAAGATCGGTACCGGAGGCGGAGTCGAGCGACAAAGTGCCGCCCGCCGAGCCGCCGGCATTCTGCGTCCAGATCGCCTGCGATGCGCCGGTGACACCCTGAAGGTCGATCGTGTCGCCGGTCTGATAACCGTCGATGAGGGCGAATATCGCGGGGCTGAGGCTGGAATCGACGATCAGGTCGTTGCCGGCGCCGCCGAAGGTGATCGCGAGATTGACCTGCGCCGTCGCCAGATTGTCGCCGAGCTGCAGCGTGCCGTCGCCTGGCGGGCTGAACAGGTTGGGATCGCCGCCGAGGGCGAAATTCGGCGCCAGGTAACCGGTGCCGGACGGGTTGAAGATCTCGGTGGCGCCGGCGCTCAGATAATCGGTGAACGGCGCCGTCACGCCGGTGATCGCGATGATGTCGGCGGCCAGCCCCGGCTGTGCGGTGCCCGAGATGTTCAGCCGTCCGCCGAACCCCGCCACATCGATGTCGTAGGTGTCCGAGACCGTCAGGTCGGTGATCGACCCGATCGTTCCCGAGCCGACGGTGATGGTGGAAGTGGGAGAGACCATGAATCGATCCTGTCCGGGACGGAGGTTTCTGTTACTTTAGGTTGTATATTGCGGTCGATCGTGGTTGTGTCAATCGGTTTATCGCCGTGCGATGCGTGCATGGCCGCCTCGGGAGGCTTCGATTCGCATCGGGTCGTCGGGCCGGCTGCGGGCATCGCGCGGGATCGTCTGGCCGGGGATTGCCATTTTCACGCGCCGCAGGGCGGTCCGAGCCGCCGCGCGGTCGGGATGTTTCGGCGGAGCCCGGTTCGCCAGAATATAGGCGTATCGGTTGGCGCCCGCCGGGAATGGATGACCGGGGCCGAGGGCCGACCGCCCCACCGGCACCGGCGGTTTGAGCGGGATGCCGAAGCGTGCGTTCATCGCTGTCAAAGTGCCGCCTTGCAGTGGCGTCACGCCCAGCATCGGGCCGATCCGCGCGATGATCCGCCCCACGGCGGGGGCGGCGACATAGCCTCCGGTGGTGAATCCGTATGAAAAATGCTGCATTTTCTTGGTCGGCTTCGGATGCACTACCAGAACATAGATCACGTAGTGCGGATGGTCGGCCGGAAACACCGCCATGAACGACGCATTGTTGAGGTGGTTGCGATAGCGGCCATCGGCGGCCACCACCTGCGATGTGCCGGTCTTGCCGCCCACCAGATAGCCAGGTACGCGGGCATAAATTCCGGTGCCCGACAGCACCACTCCGCGCATCAGCTTGCGCATGATGACCGACACGCTCCGGCGCATCACCCGCACGCCGCGCCGTGGCGGCGCGCCGATCCGGCGGGCGAGCAAAGTCGGCTTGAACAGGATGCCGCCATTCACGTCCGCGACCACCGCGTTAACCAGAATGATCGGCGCCATCGCGATGCCGTTGCCGAAGCTCACGGTCATCGTGGTCAGCAGCTTCCAGGTATCCTTCGGATGCCAGATCGGCGGCTGAACCCCCGGCATCTGCACCGGCGAGGGCTTGAAAAATCCCATTTTGCGCAGCCAGGCGCGCTGGATTTCGGGGCCGAGGATGGTCGCGATGCGCGAAGCCCCGATATTCGATGAAAACGCCAGCACCGCCGGCATCGCCAGCCAATCATGCACCGGCTCGTAATCGGTGACGGAAAATCCGTCGACGAACAGCGGGTGCGTGGTGTCGAACCGATCCCAGTAATGGATCAGCCCCGATTGCAGTGCGGCCGGCATGGTCATCAGCTTCATTACGCTGCCCGGTTCGTAATCGCCGGAGATGCAGCGATCGAACAGCGAATCGGTCGGGGCGTCGTGCAGATCGTTCGCATCGTAGTCAGGCAGGCTGACCATCGCAACGATCCGCCCGGTCATGCTTTCGACGATGCCGCAGGCGCCCCGCGCCTGGTAGTCGCGCATCGCGCGGGCGACCTCGCGATGGACGATGTCCTCGACCCGGATATCGATCGACAAACGGAGCGGTTTCGATGGCCGGCCGATCAGGCGGCGATCGAAATACTCTTCCACCCCGGCGATGCCGCGCTGATCCGGCGTCACCCCGCCGAGTATGTGCGCCGCGAGATCGCCCTCGGGGTAGTGACGCATCCAGACATGCTGGAAATAGAGGCCCGGAATCCCGAGCCGGTTCACCGCGAGTTCCTGGGCGGCGGTGAGATCGCGATCGAGATAGACGAACCCGTATCGTTTCAGGCTCAGCCGATGCGCGATCGCGCGCTTGTCGAGCATCGGCAATGCCTGTTCCAGCGTCGCCGCGTCGCGCCGCGGGTGGCTGATCTGTTTCGGATCCGCGAACAGCGCAGCCCCCGGCAGCGACACGGCGAGGATGGTGCCGTTGCGGTCCAGGATCGGCGCGCGGTCGGGTGCCGCAAGCCGGGTGCGGAAATCGGGGCGCCGGGCGGTGAGCACGGCGGCACTCGGCTTGATCGGGTGGAGCACCGTGGCATCGATCAATTTCGCGCCGACCGCGAGATAGATCGCGACGAAACAAGCCGCGCAGAAAATCGCGCGGCCGCGGAACCCTTTCCGCCATTCCGCTCCCGTACCCGTTGCCGGCCTCATCCGGCGACACGCTCGGGGTTGGGACTGCTGAAATAAACCTCGAATCCGCCGGCGATGCGTGACGCCATCAGCTTCCGATAGGCCAGGGTCTGCAACAATGCCTCGTCCTGGAAGTTGCTCAGGCACCCCATCTCGATCAGCGTCGACGGCACCACCGGGTCGCGCAGCACCGCGAAATCGGCGCTACGCCGCGGGTCGGGCAGCAGCAGAATATCGCCGCGCATCGCCGTGACGATGTCGTGGGCAAGGTTGCGTGCGGCACGTTCGGTCGCGTGCAGTTCGAGTCGGCCGAGAATGCTGCCCACCTGCGGCGTCACGCCGCGGAACCGCGGCAGCAGCGGACCATGATCGTAGCTGTTCTCGGTTCGCGCGATCGCAGCGGCGAGCGCGTCCGACGGATGGCGCGACAAGGTGAAAACCAATGCGCCGCGCAGGGCCGGGTCCGGCAGGTGGTTGCAATGCAGCGAGACGAAAGCGTCGGCCTGGGCACGCTCGGCCATGGCGACCCGGTCGGCGAGCGAAACGAACACGTCGCGCATCCGAGTCATGGCGACGCGGAATTTTCTGCTCGCGAGCAAAGCCTGTCGCAAGTCGAGGCCGACCAGCAAGGTGATCGTCTTTTCGTGAACGCCATCCGGGCCGGTGCAGCCGGGGTCCTTGCCGCCATGACCGGGATCGATCATCACCAGCGGCGGCGGCATCGGTGCCGCGCGGGCTGCCGGCATTGTGGCCAGCATGCCGCCCAGTATTCCGAAGAAGACGGCTCTTCTGTCGATGTCGCGGTGCACGCGCATAAATCACGGTTAACACAAGATATCGAGATAATGCGATAATCGGCTGAAAAACTTTGTGTTACCACAATTTGGCCCTATAAGGGGGGCACCTCACTGATCATTTCAGACGACGGCAAGGAGTCCGCTGAACGAGCGGCACTGGGTTATGGTTTCGGCGAACTATTCCATGAAATTCCTGACAAGTTTTGGAAAAACGTGCAGCGGAGCTTCCGCCGCTGGGCAAAGTCTGCTGTATGGAGGTAGGTATTCCAGGACCACACCACTGTTGCCGATAATGAATATGCGATGATCGCAGCACCATCGTGTGTGCCATCAGCATAGCGCCGGCGCCTTAGAGGCCGTTTCGGAATCAATGTGGAACGATCGTTATGAGGGGTTGGATGGCCGGACGAGACGTGATTCCAAGCAGGTGTTCGAAGCCTTGCTGGAGATCATTTCCTCATGTGGACCCCGACCCCCTCCACCGCTTTTCCACGTGCTCCGCACGCGGAACCTTGAGCGGGTTCCGCCCGTGCGCAGCATAGCCGCTCTGACCTGCGCTATGGAAGTGACCTGACAGATGCGGAATGGAAAATTCTCGAGCCGTTTTTGCCGTCGCCTTGCTCGCGCGGGCGCAAGCGCAGGTGGCCGATGCGTCGCATCGTCGAGGCGATCTTCTATGTGCTGCGCGCCGGTTGCGCGTGGCAGATGCTGCCGGATGGGTTTCCGCCGCTTTCGACGGTCTATCGCTGGTTCGCGCGGTTCCGCGATGACGGGACTTGGGAGCGGATCAATCATCATCTTGTCATGCACGATCGTGAGCGCACGGGGCGCGACGCCAGCCCCTCTGCCGCCGTGCTCGACAGCCAAAGCGTCAAGACGACCGAAAGCGGTGGCATACGGGGTTACGATGGCGGCAAGAGTGCGCCTCGAAGGCGTGCATCATCTATGGAGGAAGGTTCCATCCGGAAAGTTGTCGATTTGATCCGGAAGCTGACGAGCGGCTCTGTTGGGCAACCGACCGGGTCGAAGCCTCGTGACAAAGGCCGCCTTGGGTGGCCGAGCGATCCAACGGGCCGTAACGCGAGTGAAGTTCGAGCAGGCCTCGAAAGAGTCGATGCAGATGCCGACCCGCCTTTTGCTCGGGGAAGGCCGCGTAGACAGGGAAGCAATCGACACACGCACCTGTCTGATCTGCCGGGGTATTGGACACAGCACGTTGGAATGGTGATGCGGGTAATCGAGGGAGACCCGTCCAGGTCGGAGGTCGCGGCTTCAACACCGCTTCAGGGCGGTGGACCGGGCGGGTGTCGGACAGGGTCGTATGACCGTCGAAGCCGGGTAACGCCGGCTGAGGAAAGGACCCTGACTTCTGGTGTGCTTTCGACGTTGGCAAGGTGGGGGTGATTGGCGATGAGCCTGCAAACGCCCGATAAGATCAGGAGCCTTCAGAGAAAGCTGTATCGCAAGGCGAAGGAAGAGCCTGCCTTTCGCTTCTACATTCTCTACGACAAGGTCTGTCGCGAAGACATCCTGCGCCACGCCTATGCGCTGGCCCGCGCCAATGCGGGTGCGCCGGGGGTGGATGGGGTGACGTTCAAGCAGATCGAAGCGTCGGGCGTGGAAGCCTGGTTGGTGGGCTTGCGTGAGGACCTCGTCTCGAAGACCTACCGGCCTGATCCGGTGCGACGGGTAATGATCCCAAAGCCCGGCGGCGGTGAACGGCCGCTTGGCATCCCGACGATCCGGGACCGAGTGGTTCAGACCGCCGCCAAGATCGTGCTGGAACCGGTGTTTGAGGCGGACTTCGAGGATAGCGCTTACGGTTATCGGCCGCGTCGGAGCGCGATCGATGCCGTCAAGGAAACGCACCGGCTGTTGTGCCGGGGCCATACCGACATCGTCGACGCCGACTTGTCGAAGTATTTCGACACGATCCCGCACGCGGACCTCCTCCTATCGGTGGGCCGCCGCATCGTCGATCGGCACGTGCTGTGGCTGATCAAGCTGTGGCTACGGGCGCCGGTCGAGGAAAGGGATGGCGACGGGAAACGACACATGAGCGGCGGCAAGAGCAACACGCGCGGCACACCCCAAGGTGGGGTTGTTAGTCCGTTGCTCTCAGTCATCTACATGAACCGGTTCCTGAAGCATTGGCACCAGACGGGACGGGGCGAGGCATTTCGCGCGCACGTCGTCTCCTATGCCGACGACTTCGTCATCCTCAGCCGCGGTCACGCGGATGAGGCGCTGGCGTGGACGAAGGCGGTGATGACGAAACTCGGGCTGACGCTCAACGAGGTGAAAACCTCGGTGAAGGATGCTCGGCGCGAAGGCTTCGATTTCCTTGGCTACACCCTGGGACCGCGCCACCTGCCCAACGGAGGCCGCTGGTATCTGGGAGCAAGCCCGTCCAAGAAGAGTGTGCAGAGGGTCAAACAGAAGGTTGGCGAACTGCTTGTACCGGGCAACAAGGGCGCCTGGGATGAGGTGAGGGTACGATTGAACCGCGTCCTGCGCGGATGGTCGGCCTACTTCTCCTACGGCGCTCTCGCGTCTGCATACGAGGCCGTCGATCAGCATGTCTATGACCGGACGCGGCACTTCCTCCGACAACGACATAAAGTGCACGGGCATGGGACGGACCGGTTCTCTCGTGAGAATGTCTACGGGGAATTGGGCGTGCTGTGCCTTCGACGCGAGCGCGGACGGTCGTCGCCGTGGGCCTTGCGATGAAGCCAGTCGGAAAGCCGGATGCGGGAAATCCGCACGTCCGGTTTGATGAGCGGGGACGGGAAACGGGGCAATGCCACCGCGCCCGTCCTCGACTCTACAGATCAAAGGACGCAAGCGCAACGCCCTTGTGGACACCGACGGGCGGGCGCTCAAACTTCAAGTCGGCCCGGCCGACATCCAGGACCGCGACGGTGCCGTATCGCTGTTGCGAGCCTCCCGCGCGTCGTTCCCTTTTGTCGAGCGCGTGTTCGCCGATAGCGCGTATGCGGGTGAGCGTGTTGCCAACGCCACGCGCATCGCCGTCGAAATCGTCCGCAAGATCGATGGTCAAGTTGGGTTTCAAGTTCACAAGCGGCGGTGGGTGGTCGAACGGTTCTTCGCCTGGATCGGCCGGAACCGCCGCTTCTCCCGCGATGTCGAAAAACTCATATCGTCCGCAGAAGCCTTCCTATACGCCGCTTCAACCACCATCCTCCTGCGAAGGCTTGGACGTTGCTAATCAGATTCGAAATGGACTCTTAATATCCCGGATTTCCTAGATTTGGACTCACGGCGAAATCAGCCGGCCTGCGCCTTTCAATTTGGCACCAAATCCCCATCCGAGGTGGCATTCTCTATTCTGAGAGGCGGGCTGGCCGCGCCATATGGGAAATGCCCGTTTATGCGAAGCCGCCGGTTTTTCGGTTTATCCGCCGAAATAGCCCGGCAGGATCTTCTCCGAGGTGGTTTTCGGGTTCTCGGCGAGCAGTTTCGGGTCGGTCGTCACGATGATCGCCCCGGCCATCGGAGTGCCGAAGCCGTGCACGCCGGGGCGCACCTTGGCCACCGTCCAGCCGCCCGGTTCTTTGGCCAGCACCGCATGGACCGAGCAGTAATAATACACGATGCCCTGGTGCTTGAAGCTGATCGTGTAGGTGTGAACCTCGTCGCCCGGCCCCTTGGTGCCGGCCACCGCGCCGTCGAAGCGCTTGCTCGCCTTGCCGGTCGCCGGGTTGTAGCCGACGATGGTATGCGGCCCGGTATCCTCGTTGACGAACACCACCTTCTGGCCGGGCCGCACCGCGATCAGGTTTTCCAGAAATTCGTTCGCCCCGTTCATATGAATGTAAACCGGCTTTGGGCTCGCCGCCTGCGCGCTCGACCAGCCGCACGCCAGAACGCCGGCCGCCAGCGCGGCCGCGAGAGAACGAGGTGCCATATGCAATTTCCTTCCGAGATTTTCGACGTTTCAGGACTATATTATGCATACATTATAACTGCGAAACGTAAAGAGGAAGCGCGCGGCGCGTTCAACCCACCGTGACCGACGCCTTCGTGATCGTCTCGCGCTGTGCGTCGAACGCGCGGTCGAGATCGATCCAGGCACCGCCGATCAGCACCTCGGTGGGACGGAATCGCGCCCTCAGATAAAGGTCACGATGCCGCGATAGGAATTGCCTCCGTGGCCATCATAACGAAGTCGCGAGGTCAATTTCTGAATATCTGTGCATACTTCAAGTGAAACTCAAATGACCATCACACAAAAGGGTGATGCCGTTTCGCGGAGCTGTGATATCATTACGAGCACTTCATATTGTATACAGCATTAAAAGAGGTTCCGATAAAACATGCAAAACAAAATATTTAAAAAGCGAGGCAGATGGCGGTGAACGCTGCCATCTACCTGAGGAGGGTGTTTGTAGGCGACCAAGTACATTGACGGCTGACCTAACACAGCGAAGCTTTCCGATATCGGAGATCGACTATGAATTCCGCTAATCGCGCAGACGGCGGTATGATGAATTGCGCGCATACCAACATGAGCAATTACTAACAAATTTAAACAGATTACTCTTTTTACTTTTTCAAGATTACTTTTTCAGAGTGTATAACAAAAATATCACTTACTAAAACAACATCAAACTATCAAAACAGGGAAACGTGTAATGAAAAAGACGATGAGGTTTTTGATCGGAGCGGGATTGACCACCATCCTGCTCGCCGCCTCGCAATCGAGCTATGCGCTCGGTGGTGGCGGCATCGGCAACAATGTGCCGAGTTCGACGTTCGAGGTTCACGGCCTCGGGCTTCTGAACGGGCAATGGACGGTGCAGGGCGGGTTGGATGCGTTCGGCAGCATCCTCAACAACCCGACCAGCAACGCGGGGATCAACGGCGAACCGAACACCGGGCTGATTGGAAATTCCGGCAGCTTCAGCGTTGGCGAAGCCGTGGTGATGATCCACAAGGCAACCGGCATGTTCCATTTCACCTATTGGGGTGGCAACTGGCAGACGCCGGCGATGGGCATCACATCGAACTGTCCGGGATGCGGATTCAACAGCATCGCCCGGTTCGGCTCCCACGCCAATCCATCGTCGCCGCCAACCTTTAAATGGTGGATGACCCTGCAACCCTCGAAATATTGGAGCATTTCGGCGGGTGAAATGCCATCGCTGGAAGGCGTGGAAATCGGGTTCAATTTCATGAACCCGACCTTCTTCGTCTCCGACCTCAACAACATGCAGGCGACACCTGCCTACGGTCCGCAGCTCAATTTCTTCTACGGGCCGACAACGCTCAACCTGCAATGGTCGGATTCCTACCACACCGGATTCCACAATGTCCTTTCGTGGCTGCTTACCGAGAATCTGAACAAGAGCGGAACCGACAACGTCATTTTCTTCGGCCACGAGAATGTCAGCCACACACCACTGAACCGCGGACCCGGCGGGCCGGAGATCAACAGCACCCTGTTTGGCCTGGGCGCGCAATGGGTGACCGGCCCGTGGACCTTCGTTCCCGAGATCGAATACCAGTATCTGCCCAAGCAGGCGATCACACCCGGCATGCTGAGCGATGTGGGCCTCAATCCCGCCGACACACCGCGCAAGACATACTACAATTTCGCGACGATGATGGATGTCACCTATCAGATGACGAAGCGGTGGTCGTTCACGGTGCAGCCGCAATACATCTTCCAGAACGGCGACAAGAACGACCCGAACGCATATCTCTACGGTAACTGGCTGCAATTCGGCGCGGGCTCGAACTTTGTCAGCGGCGGTATCGCTCCGGGCACCTTCAGCCCCGGAACCAGCATGACCGGACTTCAGGTCAACGCGACCTGGCAGAAGCAGAATCTGTTCTTTCAGCCGACTCTCGCCTTCACCCATCTTGCCGGATTCACTCCGGGTACCGGCTATGGCGTGCATGGCAGGGCGGCGAATCAAGTCGTCGGTATCCTGGAATTCGGTATTCTGCTCGGCAAACTCTGATGAGTTCGGTTGCCGCCATGATAATCCCGGCGATGACCGAGTGGCGGAGATCGGTTTCATGAACCGAGGATTGGTCCGCGGCAATCGGCCCATTCCGGCAATGCCGGGCCGGTTGCCGCGGGTGACGTGCCTGACGGCTCCGCGATGCGGCGGGGCCAACAGAAAAGTGTAGATACGCGTTGCAACAAACGGGAGTGAAACATGCGTTATCCAAGAAAAATCCTGGCGGGTGTCGTCCTGCTGAGCGGGCTGATGGCAGGCACGGCTTTCGCCAGCGCCTGGCACTTCAAGCTCGTCGATAAGATCCCCTTGCCCAATGCAAAAGGACATGGCGATTTCGTCAGGTATGATCCCACGGATGGGATGATCTATGTATCGCTGCCCAATGGCGGCGTGGCCGTCGATAGCCACACGAACAAAGTAGTCCACCATTGGAAATCAATTCCGGCGCCGAACAGCCATGCCTCCGATGCTCACTATGTCTACTGGACTGCCGCTCAAGGTCCCGGAAAGACCAATCAGATCGTGGTGATCTCGAAGAAAACCTGGAAAATCGTCAACCGGGTCACCACCGTCGGAACCTCGCCGGACGGAATGTGGCTCGATCCCATGACACACAAGCTCTATGTGGCGATGGACGATAACAACTGGGTCGATGTCTACAGCACCGGCAAGGACCCGAAATTCGAGACCAAGTTCCCGCTCGTCCCCACCAAGGGAAGCGGCCCCGATGTCGGTAGGTTGGTTGCGTCCAAGAACGTTCTCTATATGCCCGACGATTCCTGGGAAGAATCGCTCAATGCATCGACCGGACAGATTACTCACAAGGTCAATCTTCACATAAAAGTCACCAAGCTCGACGGCACCAAAGGCCAGATCTACGATCCCAAGACAAATGCCGTCTGGGTCGGCACAACGACAGCGGGAGTCTATGTGTTCAACGCGGACACGCTCAAGGTGCTCAAGCATTTGTCTGCCAAGTCCGGCATCGACGAAGTGGAGTGGGACCCCAAGCTTGGCTTGGTTTATGCCTTTGAAGGCGCGGGCAAGGGGTTTAACGTCTACGACGCGAACACGATGAAGCCGGTGACGTTCGTCTCGACCGGGGTCGGTCTGACACACACCGGCACTGTCGATCTCAAAACGCATAATGTCTACGCCTATGCCGGCCTGGCAGGCTCGCTCTACGTCTACAAACCCGAGAAATAAAGGAACCTGCGAATGATCACCGTTCAGCGGAAACGGTTCCAAGACATTGCTAATCGTTAGTATTTCGCGGATCTGCGTCATTATCCAGAAGCACGGCAAAAAAATGGATCCAGGCGCAGGATAGTAATAACGCCTCCCCCCCCCCGACCGCCGCCTTGGCTGACGGTTGGGGGAACTTGAGCGTGACGGTCTTGCGCCCGTCACGCTCTTTTCTCATTCTTCATTGGTTGATCCCCGCACTTGGCAGCCAGGCGACCCACCTTCGCAAAATCTTTCGACGTGTTGACATTAACGAATTGGAAATCCGCAACTCTCCGGAGAACCAGTTATGCAGCAAATCTAACTGATGGCTCGTGAGCTTTTTTGACGGGTTCAGATACCGCCATCAAGATGCACGATTCTTTCGAATAACATTACAAAAATTTGGTGTTTCGGCTGAATTTTTCGTTGTTATTTAAATAGACGTTTGCCGCAATAAATAGAAATGCAATGACGTAGATATTAGTCGTTCCCAGCACATCGCCTTTGTTTGCGGTAAAACCGGCGCCGTATGGCGCACCCCATCCTTCCGCGGTGGTCCATATGCCAAGGCTATAGACGATGCCGAATGGGATCATCCAGCGTAACGCGATGTTCATCAACAATGAAACCGCGATCGCGGTTTCGGCAAGTGCTGCGGCAACACCAAAAGTCAGAGGACCGATTGCCGTCAGGACATGGATGAAGAACTCGATATAAGCCTCGATCCATGCAGGTTCACCAAGCCGCGCTTGTTTTAGGTAGCTCAGAACATGGTGCAAAAAGAACGGCTGCCATTTCCAAAAAGCATCGAATAACCACAGTAGCCCGAAGGCGATGCGCCCCGCATGCAACGCATTTAGATTGACCGTCTGCGGCGGGCGGCGCGCTAGGCTGACTGATTGCCAAGCGCGCGTTGCAATCACCAAGAAAAAACAAAGTGCATAGATGATCGCGGTGCCGGGGTCGGTAACGCCTTTGGTGTATGGTCCGCCGAAACCACCGATGGTCGACCAGAGCCAGAGATTGTAGATTAATCCCACCCAACCCATCGTCGGAAATCCCAGGCCGGTCAGCAGCGACAACGCAAGCAACCCATCGATCATGATCGTCACATGCGCGACAGAAACCGCCCCCATCGCGCCGACAATCCCAGCCGCCCACTTCCCATAGACAACCACCCAATGCGGCTGTCCAGTTACCGTATCGGCACCGAACATCTTCAGAAAATGCGCTGCATAAGCTGGGCTTGTTTGCAAATATGTATTTACTGCCCAGATCACGCCGAACAGGATGCGAGTTGCGCCAAAACCGCGAGCTTCCGCTTGATCGTTCATGACCATCCTTGTCTGTCACTCGTTCAAAATACGATGAAAATTTCTCCCGTTTTGCGCACGACCGACGCTATGATCTTGTGTTGGCTTCAGAAATGCGCCCAAATTATCTCTTGATAACTCAATTCGTAAACAAACGAAACGAGATGGCTGCACCCCAGGGTGGATTAAGATCTGTGCTTTTTCAAAGTATATCAAAGGTTATGGTCGATTTCTCAGATGCCGTAAAATTTGATGTTTGACGTTTCCGCGAGGTGGATTGCCAGAATTACAAGATTCGGTGGACAAGACGATTGACGATGATAAACTGGCGACGTCATTTGGCTCTGTGCTTCATCGTGGTCGCTGTCGCCGAACTGACGTCACCGGCTCATGCCAGCCAACCTTCTCCGACCCACACATTGACGTCGATTTGGTCTCGACACCATCTTTTCGGAGACTGGGGTGGCGTGCGGCCATTTTTTGCCACGCGGGGGATAAAGCTCGGCGCGGTCGAGCAGCCAGTACCGTCCGACGTGCTTGGCGGTGGCGCCTGGCAGGGAAAAGTCTTCCTGCTTACCCATCTTGATCAGCCGCTTTCCGATAAGGGTCCGTCCGGAAATAGCCGAATCGGGTTGAAGCGAAGAGTGTGCCCGGGCTTCTGCGCCTTGGCATCCTACCATATGTTGTAGGCATGATCGATTCGGCCCCGATTCGCGAGCGGTTCGCGGATATGTCGTCCCACCTCGATGAGCGGCGACGGCGATTGTTTGCGGCGGGCGAAGCGAATGCTGCCGGCTATGGCGGTATTGCCGCTGTCACGCGCGCCACCGGTATTGCGCCAAGTACGATCGGTCGCGGCCTGAAGGAACTGGCCGATGGTGCACCGCTCGCTGCCGGACGCATCCGCCGTCCGGGCGGGGGCCGCAAGCCACTGGCGGTCACGGACCCGGCGTTGGTGACGGATTTGCTGGCCCTGGTTGAACCGACCGAGCGTGGCGATCCGATGTCGCCGCTGCGCTGGACCTGCAAGAGCTTGCGGCATTTGGCGGCGGAACTGAAGGCATTGGGACACAAGATCAGCCGCACGGTCGTCGGCGAATTGTTGAAGCAGCAGAAGTTCAGCTTGCAAGCCAACTGCAAGACCAAGGAAGGCGGCACCCATCCGGATCGTGACGCGCAGTTCGCCCATATCAACCAAAACGTGGCTGCGGCATTGGCCGAGAAGCAGCCGGTCATTTCGGTGGACACGAAGAAGAAGGAACTGGTTGGCAACTTCAAGAATGGCGGCCGGGAATGGCGGCCGAGGGGCGATCCCGAAGAGGTTCGCGTGCACGACTTTCTGATCAAGGAACTCGGCCGGGCAGTGCCCTATGGCATCTACGACATTGCCGCCAATGCCGGCTGGGTCAGTGTCGGGATGGATAACGACACCGCGGAATTTGCAGTGCAGACGATTCGCCGCTGGTGGCAAGAGACCGGCCGCATTCGATATCCGGAAGCCAGATGCCTGACGATTACTGCCGACGGCGGCGGCAGCAACGGCGTGCGTCTCAAGTTATGGAAGCGGGAACTGCAACGCCTGGCCACCGAGCTTGGCATCGAGATCACGGTCCATCATTTGCCGCCGGGCACCAGCAAATGGAACAAGATTGAGCACCGGCTGTTCTCGTTCATTACGCAGAACTGGCGGGCCAGGCCGCTGGTCAGCTATCGCGTGATCGTCGATCTGATCAGTGCGACGACGACCAAGACCGGCCTGACGGTTCACTGCGAACTCGACACCGGCGTCTACCCAAAAGGTATCGTGGTATCCGATGAGGAGTTGGATGCCATCAATATCACCCGTGACGACTTCCACGGCGAGTGGAACTATACCATCCACCCGGGCAGCCGATCAGATCGCGCAGTTGATTCCTGACAGACCCTAAGTGCAAAATAAGAACATGAAGGTGTGAGCGGAGGAAATCGATGGCTCGGAATGCGGTGCAGTTGCAGAAAGGGCTGAGCGAGGCTGAATTTGATCGATTGTACGGCACGGAGGAGCAATGCCAGGCCGCGATGATTGCAAGCGGTTACACCTATCTGAGCTGGCGGGCGCCGCATGATACAATCTATATCAAGATCGGCAAGTTCGGCATCGATGAGAATTTCGACCAGAATCCGGCCGCTGCGGTTCTGGTCAATTCCAACTTCACCTACCGCAATATCATGGCGAACAACCTACCGGGTGGAGGGCCAGCCTATTCCTATGAAGGCCCCGGCATGATGGCCGCCGTGCAGGCGACGCGGCGACTGCGGCTGCGTGGCGGCTTGTTCAGCGGCGATCCGCTTGGACAGCCGCTCGAAGGGCCGCCCCCCCCCCGTCA
>NZ_JAIMBZ010000034.1:0-8067 GCF_025499445.1 Acidiphilium sp. AL | reverse complement strand
GCCCCCCCCCCCCCCCCCCCGGCGCGCGATTCCAACGGGCTGATCTTTCCGCTCGATGCCGGCGCGCTGGTCATCGGCGAAGCGGATTATGCCTATCGGCTGCGTGGTTTAGGCAAACTCAAGATGAGCAACTTTCCCCTCAGACGAAAAGGAGGAAGGCAAAGGCCGCTAATCAACACTCAAGTCGCCATCCAAATCGTTAAGTGAACAGTATTGGGTCTAGATGCTGGCACTCCCCGACTCGATCACGGGGATTATGCGATTTATGCCGGCGATACCCAGACCCTCTGGCACAGACACGGCACCCGCTGGCTGCGCGTCTTTTCGCGGATCGCCTATGCGCCACCCAGCCACAATCTGACTTCCCTGGACGTGCAAGGCGGCATCGTGCTGAACGGCACCTTCCCCGGCCGGTCTCATGATTCCGCCGCTTTTGCCATTTCCTACGACCGGATCAGCGCGCGGAAAATCAGCCTGATTCGGGCTGAGAACGCACTCGGTGGCGCTGATAGACCGATTCCGAGCGCGGAGATGGATTTTGAACTGGACTATACCGCGCGGGTTACGCCGTGGCTGACCGCGACGCCCGATCTACAATATATCCTGCACCTTGGTGGCGGCATCCCGGACCCGCAGGACCGCATAAAAGTCGAGCCGAATGCGGTTCTGGCGCAGGCCGAGTTCATAATCATGTTTTTACTGTCAGCCTGGTTGGGCCGCATCGCGTCAGGGCCGCTGGAAAAATCGTCCCCCCTGACACGGTATGAGCCGGAATCAAGGGAACCGGGTCGGACGATGCAGGCGGAGTGGGCCATACGCTCGTGTTCGGACCCTTTATCGACCAAGTTTCAATAGGCAATCGCCGCAATCACAGGGTTGAGACCGAGGCTCGAAACTGCCGGCTTCAAACCTCCGATCGGTAAATATGATCATTTTTGTGTGTGACGCCTAATTCGGGTGGAATTTATGTATACAACATACTTTATTTGCCATATTGTAGATGTTGCCTGCGTTTCCGAGTAAAATTCCCGGCCCATGGTGAGCTGAGGTTTCCCTCGGGAGAAATAGGGGAAACTACGATGAACAAAATCTTTCTGGCCGTAACGGTTGCCGCTGGTATTTTGAGTTGGAGTTCTCTAGCCCGAGCGGGTCAGGGGATCCTGGTCATGCCAGAGCAGCCTTTTGTTGCACAAACACCACCGGACGTGATTGGCCAGAGCTATCCGGCTTTCACGGGCGCGACAACACCAGTGGTTTCTATACGCATCGCTACTAGCGTAGCTGGCCAAAGCTATCCGACCTTCGTAGGTCAGATACGGCAGTCCCAGTCCTTCGGACAGATTCCGAGGGAGAATAAGCTAAGGGCCCGTCTGTGAACAAGTGAATCGCATTGGGTCGGATTTTTATTGCTGACGGGATTCCATCGGGAGTCACAAGGCTATATCGTCCTGGGGTGATTGACGAACCGGCCATACGCCAGCGCTTCGAGGCGCTTGCTCCGGGGCTCGACGAGGGCGGGCGGCGGTGGTTTGCGGCGGCCGAGGTGAGGTCGGCCGGACATGGCGGGGTCACACGCGGTCACCCGCGCCACACGGGCATCGCGCGCAGCACGATCGGCCGTGGCCTAGCGGAATTGCGCAGCGGGTGAGACGCCGGATGCGAAGCGGATCCGTCGGCCAGGCGGCGGTCGCAAGCCTGTGAACGAGACGGATGCAAGCTTACTTGACGATCCGCGCTCGCTGGTCGAACCGGAGACGCGCGGCGATCCGCAATCGCCGCTGCTGCGGACGTGCAAGAGCTTACGCAAGCTCAGCCAAAGCCTGTGCGGGATGGGCCATACGATCGGCCGAACCAGGCTTTCACGCTCTCGGATGGGACGCTTGGCATTCTTTCTCCGCGCGTCGGGATCGCGACCATCATGCAATGTCCGCGCTTACCGCACAGCCAGCGCAGAAACACGTGCATCGGCATCGCGGTGCCCAGACGGTCTGTCTTTGCCCGGCTGTGCTCGCGCGCCACAGCGACGCTCGTCGAATGTATGGCATCGACCTCAATACCGCGCACCTGCAGCCATCGCGCAAGCCAGAACACGTCACGCCCCGCAGCGAAAATCGCCTGCAAGGTCCTCAATCGGATGATCAACCTCGGAATGGCTGTCGGCGGTCGAGTCAAATAACCCGAGACACCGGTGATTCTCGCCCGATCCCGGTTCATACAACAGCGCCGACGGGTAACGGATCAGCGTTCCGCCAGTGCGGGCCCATAGGGCGACAGACGCGGAAACCGGCCCTCCGCCAGCGCATCGAGGCTTTCCGACGTCGTGCCGATTTCCTCGGCATAGAGCCAGCTATCGGCCAGCACCTGGCGCACGAACCGCCGGGTTTGCGCCAACGGGATCGACTCCAGGAAAATCAGCGGATCGCCGCCGTCATGGATCGAATGCGTCCAGGACGCCGCCGCCACCGGACCCGCATTGTAGCTGGCCAGAATATCGAGCAGGTTGCGCTGCCCCCCGGCTCTGCCCAGATAGAGCAGATAGCTCTGCCCCAGCGCCAGATTGACCGACGGATCGCCCAGCTTCCCCGCGATGCCGCCGCGCCGCGCCATGGCCGATGCGGTTTGCGGCATCAATTGCATCAGTCCGCGCGCACCCACCGGCGAGACCGCGTTGGGATTGAACCCTGACTCGGTGCGGGCCAGTGCATAAACCAGCGAGGGATCGACATTGAAGCCGCCCGCCGGGTGCAGCGCTGGCAAGGGCAGCCGCGCTCCGGCGATCGCGTTGCCCGGCAGGGTCTGGTCGAGCGCGACCGCGACATCCACCAGCCCGGCGCATGCCGCCACCCGCATCACAGCCCGGCCAAGCTCTGGGTCGCGCTGAATATCCGGCCACAACGCTCGCAGCGCCCGCGCGGCATCGGCTGAGCGGCCAACCTGCAGCAGAGCGAACGCCAGCCTGCCATCTTTGTGTGACGCGACCGCTTCGATATCGGCTTCCGAAAGACTGGCCGCGAGGCCGGTACCGTTCAGCCCACGGCCGAGAAGACGGTCTGCCAGCATCCCGTAGAAACTGTCTGGGGCCGCAGCCGCCCGGTCGAGCCAATGCAGATAGGCATCCGGCTGGCGCAGCCCCAACGCCGCCCGCGCGGCCCAGAACGCGCCGGCCGCGCGCTGGCCGGCGCTGCTGTTCGCAGCGGCGGCGGTGGCAGCAGCGGTGAAATAGGGCAAGGCCTTGGCGACATCGTGCATCTGCCAGGCGGCGAGGCCCGCGATGAAATCGGGCCGCCACACGGTATCGTTGCCCTCGTGCGCGGCCTGGCTCGCCACCGTAAAAGCCTGCTCGTATTGGGCATTGACGAATAGGTGCCGCGCCACATCGCCGCGCAATGCCGCGCCGGCCGGGGCCGAGATATGGTTGTCCAGGCTGATCAACATGATCGCCCGGCCACTATCGCCAGCCCTTGTGAGGTTTTCCACCCGGTCGGCCAGATAGCGCGGCACCAGCACTCCGCGCGGCGCGGAGTGCGCGGCACCACCGGCGGTCATGCTCGGTTCGGGCAGATAGGATACGTCCGCTGCCGGCGCATGGGCTCCGCGCGGCAGGCGTTGCTGCAACAACGCGCGGATCCGCCGTGTCTGCGGCTGACCGTTATAGGCGGTGAGCCAGGCTTGAAGCTCGGCGGGCGTCGAATGGTGGTAAGGGCCGAGATAGAGTTGCGCCAGCACCTGGCCCTTGAGCAGCGGATTACCGACCCGCGCCATCAGGCGCTGGGCTGCAGCGATCTTGCCGTCATGCTGATCGGTAAACACGCGCTGATAGATCGCGGCATCGCTCGGCGTCAGCGGTTGCGCCAGTATCGTTTCGGCACCGTTGATCGATGTCGAACGTGGTATGGCATAAGCGACATTTTCGGGTCTCGATGACCCGGTCTGCCGAGTGGTTGAAGGCCCCCGTTGCCCGGCCGATGCCGCACTGGCAGGTGCGACAGTCGCGAGCAGTGCCGCAGAGACGATACACGCCCGAGCGACACTTAGGCGGGAGAGTTTTTTGCAGGCCCCTCGCATGAGCCAAGGGGCTACACGGCTTTTTTGGTCGGCATCAACCCCCCATCGAGTGGCTATCCATGATGAACATGCGAACGTGATCGAAGTCAGCAACGTCAAACCCTAATTGCTGCTTGTGGATGCGAGCAGGTGAAAAGAGTTTCATCTTCGCAACCGACGCACATTTAGAATCATCACTATATCGCACTCTCGACAAACGATTGCGCGAATAATGTATGAGCACGACGTGCAGGCGCCACCGGATTGTTCGACTATGGGATCACTGCCCACGGGGCGGCTTTCAATGAAGGAAAGTTTGAATGACACTGTTCCTCTCGCGACCCCGTCCACAACGGATAGCAGCGTTACCTGCAATGCTACTCGCCGGAACCAGCCTGACCGTCGCGACGATGCATCCGGCCTTCGCCAATGATCGGCCGCTGAATGCGACCGCGAAAGTCCAGCGGGGTTTCAAACCCTTCCCCAACTTCGCACCGCTGGTTACCATCGTAAAGCCGGCAGTTGTTTCAGTAACGGTGCATTTCAAAATCAACAACACTGCTCAAACCGGCAACCAGGGCCCGCCACGCTCGCCGTTTCAATTTCCGTTTTCTATCCCGTTTCCTCATCTGCAAAAACCTCAACCAGTAGAAGCCAAGGGATCGGGCTTTTTCATCAGTCCAAAGGGCTACGTCGTCACGAACAATCATGTTGTCAAAAACGCGAAATCGGTGTTTGTCACATTGTCTGACGGCCAACGTCTGATCGCCAAAATCGTTGGCACCGATCCAAGCACCGATCTTGCAGTACTGAAGGTCACACGGTCTAAGCCATTCCCCTTCCTTGAACTGGGAAATTCTAAAAAAGTGCTGCCAGGACAATGGGTGATTGCGATTGGCAATCCTTTTGGCCTCGCAGAAACGGTGACGACCGGAGTCGTTTCCGCCTTGGGACGCGATATCGGCGATGGGGAATATGACAGTTTCATCCAGACTGACGCCCCGATCAATGAAGGTAATTCCGGCGGCCCGCTGCTCAATCAAAAAGGTCAGGTGATCGGTGTCAACACAGCCATCCTTACCCCCTCGGGTGGCTCGGTCGGTATTGGTTTTTCAATCTCATCCGACATGGTCAAGCGAATTACGACTGAATTGATCAAGTATGGTCATGTCAATCGCGGTTTCATCGGTGTGCAGGCTCAAGACGTTAGTCCGGAAATGGCGACAGCCCTGGGCCTGAAGTCGCATGACGGACACGCCGATGGTGCGTTGATCGATGAAACCGAACCGAGTGGTCCGGCAGCCAAGGCCGGCTTAGCGCCCGGCGATGTTATCACCAAGCTGAATGGCAAAACGGTTAAGGACGTTCGTGATTTCGCTCTCGCGATTTCGGAGGTCAAACCTGGCGACGCCGTGCATGTGGCATACGATCATGACCATCACATCAAATCGACGACCATCAAAGTCGAGAAATTCCCGGCTAATGCTCAAGCAGCCTTTACGCACGTCTCTGCCAGCACGCAACAAAAGGCTGAACTTGGCCTCGTCCTCACTCTACTCACCCCGAGCAATCGCCAGCAGTTGAATTTGCCGATGACCGCGCAAGGTGCCGTGGTCGTTCATGTGGCACCTGACTCTCCAGCAGACCAAGCAGGCATCCGTTCCGGCGATGTGATCGTGGGGATCGGGAGCGCTGCGATAACCAATCCCGGTGAAGTGATCGCCGCGATCCATAATGCCGAGACTCATCACGCCAAAGCGATCGCCGTGCGGATCATGCGGGATAATCAGGCGATTTTCGTGGCCATACCGTTGCCGAAAGCTAACGCCAAGAAATAGTATCCCGCAGTTGCGTCGGGATCAAGACGCAAGCAATCGTCCCGCGATCGGGGGACTATCCTCGGACCTTCCAGGAGTTCGAGGCGTGGTTCCGCAGCGAGGTGGCCTGCCGGGACTACATCCGTCGCCTGCGGTGATCGGATGGATTCGTGTGCCCGGCTTGCGGGGTGGCGGATGCCACGCCCTGGGAAATGTCTCGCGGACAGTTGTGCTGCCGGAGGTACGAGGCGGAGGCGACGGTGACCGACGGCACGATCTTCCAAGATACCCACAAGCCGTTGCGGCAGTGATTCGTGGCGCTGTGATGCATCACCAGCCAAAAGACCGGCGTCAGTGCCCTGGGCCTCCAGCGGGTGTTGGGACTGGATAGCTACCGGACGGCCTGGACGTGGCTGCACAAGCTGCGGCGGGAGATGGTCCGGCCTGGCCGAGACAGCCTGCACGGCGAGATTAAGGTCGACGACGAAACCTTTGTTGGAGGCTTCGAAACCGACGTCTCCGCCGACAGTCTGATGGTCATCGTGCGCAGCACGGTCGAGCTCACGGGGCGACGATCCAGACCGACGGCTGGGGGGCTATTCCAGCCTGATCGCCGCTGGCTACCACCACTAGGTGACGGTGATCAGCTCCAGCCTCGATCCCGCCCACGTCGTCATGCCGCGCGTCCACAGGGGTCGCCTCGTTGCTCAAGCGATGGATCATGGGCACCCCGCCGGGCGGCATCCAGCACCAGCATCTCGACTACTACCTCAACGAGTTCTGCTTCCGCTTCAACCGCCGGAACTCGAAAGCCCACGGCATGCTGTTCTATCGCCTCGCCCAGTAGGCCGTCTCTGTTGCTTCGGCACCCAGGCTATTGTCAACCCGGATGATCCAGGCACCCTCAATCGCTATCCCTGGGAGGCTACGGGTGTGAAGTGCATACCCAGTTTGAAGGATACCGACGTCTGCGCGCGGTGAAGCCTCTCGGCTGCAACGGGTGCGGTTGCGTTGTTGGTGCCGCACTCAGCAGCACGTCGTGCCGATTGGGTACGTAACCAAGCCTTCCAGCGCCAACGCCCCGAAACGGTGACCACGGTGCCGTCGTAAAGCAGCGGAACCATTTTCGCGGTCGGAACAGGCAATTCGACACAACCGGGCCATGTGCGCTTGGGAGCGGTTCTGCGCCTTTGCACGCGAGCCCGAGCGCCGGCGGGTCGGCGTCGATGCCAGGGTGCAGGTGGACGGCGTTGTTTATGAGGTCGAGCCTGCCTTGGCGGGCGAGACGGTGACGCTCTGGTGGGGGCTGTTCGACCACGAACTGTTTGTTGAGCACGCCGATCAGCGATACGGGCCGTTCGGCCCGATCGACGGGCCGATCCCGTTGCATCGCTACCGCAGCTTCCGCAAGTCGGCGACGGACGGCCGGCTCGACCGTATTGAGGCGCTGGCGGGCAAGCTTGGCCTGCCGCGCGCGGCGCTGGATGGGCCGACGCCGGCCGCGATCACGCCCGCCGCCATTCCGATGACCGTGCCGTTCATCGACCCTGACCCGTTTCGTGAACTGCACTTCCCGAACGTGCTCGCGGCCAAACTCGCGATCGCGGACTACCTCGGCCGTCCCCTGGCGAAGCTGGCGGCCGAGGACCTCGGAACCATCAACGCGCTCCTCGATCGGACGCTGGAGCGGCGCACGGTGATCGCCTGCGTGCGGGGCTATTTCCGCGAGCGTGAGGCAAAGCGGCGACAGGAAGAGGACAGCGGCCATGCGAGCTGAGGTAATGGAGTTCTACGGTCTGAGCCGCTCGCCGCGCGCCGTCGGCTACTACGAGACAGCCCATCACCGGCAATTGCTGCAGGACATCAAGCAGGCCGCCTATGACAGCGACCTGGTGGCGCTGTGCGGCGTGGTGGGCGCGGGCAAGACGGTGACGCTGCGCCGCCTGCAGGACATGCTGGCGCGCGAGAACCGGGTGATCGTGTCCAAGGCGGTGTCGATCGAGAAGAGCCGGATCACGCTGAACACGCTGGTGACGGCGCTTTTCTGCGACCTGTCGCCGGACAAGATGAACCGCGCCGGGAATCCCGGAGGCTCCAACTCTTGAGTAGGATGGAGCAATGGAAAAGCGGAAGACATCGAACAGATATTCACCTGAGGTCCGCGAACGCGCGGTGCGGATGGTGCTGGAGCATGGCAAGGATCATG